>CAZPYF010000010.1:0-24997 GCA_964590015.1 uncultured Burkholderiaceae bacterium | reverse complement strand
GACGTTCGAGTATCCAGTTATAGAAGGGGCGTTGGTCTTCGAACTCGAGCGTACAAAAGCTGTGAGTGATGCCCTCAAGTGCGTCTTCAACCGGATGCGCCCACGAATACATGGGGTAGATGCACCAGTCGTTACCGGTTCGGTGATGCTCGGCATGCCGGATACGGTAGAGCACCGGGTCGCGCATGTTGATGTTTGGCGAGCCCATGTCGATTCGCGCGCGCAGGCACATGCTGCCGTCGGGATGCTTGCCGTCGCGCATCTCGCGTAGCAGCGTGAGCGATTCTTCAGCGGGCCGGTCGCGCCAGGGCGAGTTCGTGCCGGGCTCGGTGAGCGTGCCACGGGTGGCGCGGATCTCATCGGCTGTCTGGTTGTCGACAAAGGCGTGCCCGGCTTGTATCAGCGCCTCGGCGAACTCGTACATGTACTGGAAGTAGTCACTCGCGAAGTACAGATTTTCTTCGTTCTTGTAGTGCCAGTCGAACCCCAGCCATTCCACCATTTCAATAATGGCGTCGACGTATTCGGCTTCTTCCTTTTCAGGGTTGGTGTCATCGAAGCGCAGGTGGCATGCGCCGTCGTAGTCGCGAGCCAGGCCGAAATTCAGGCAGATGCTCTTCGCGTGGCCCACGTGCAGATAGCCATTCGGTTCCGGCGGAAAGCGCGTGCGGATCCGTGCAGGGTCGGGTGCGGCGTCGCGCTGTACGTAGGCGGGGCCCGGGCGGCCGGCCCAGGGCTTCTGGGCATGGCGGCCTTCTGCCAGATCCTTTTCGATGATGGTGCGCAGGAAATTGGAAACTGGGGCTGGGCTGGGTGCAGAACTCATACAGTGAGACGCCAATACATGAAAAGGGTTGATTCAGGGGAAAGGAAGTATGCATTTTGCCACGTTCGGCAGGGTTTGCCCGGGTGAATGGTCAGAACGCGGCCTGTCGCTTTACACTGGCGGCCATTATGACCCAGTCGGTCCTCTGGATATCCCAGGCCCAGTTCTTCATGAGCCTCACGTTCACGCTGCTGTTTCTCCTCCTCGAGATCGGGCTTGCGTGGGCGCTCGTCGTGTTCAAACTGCGGTCGGTGCGCGGCGATGCCCGCTGCACTCAGGCCTATCGGTTTTGGGTGCGGGTCTTTGCGTTGGCGTTCGTACTCAGCTTCGCTTCGGTCGTGCCGGTAATGGTGCAGTTCGGTAGCCTGTGGCCGGCCTTGATGGAGCGCATCGGCAACGTAGCCGGCCCCCTGCTGGCGGCGGCTGTGTTTACGCTGTTCCTGTTCAAGTCGTGTTTCGTGGGGGCCATGCTGTTCGGCCAACGAAGGCTGTCGGAACCGGCGCATGCGGTGCTGGTTGTCTTGGTGGCGCTGGGCGTCACAGTATCGGCACTATGGCCCGTAGCCTTGTTTTCATGGATGCGAACGCCGGCAGGCGCCTTCTTCTCCAATGGGCAGTATGTCGTTATCGCGTGGCGCGACATCATCTTCAACCCCTCCTTTCCCTGGTATGCCGCGTTGCTGATCGCGCTGGCACTGGCGGCTTCGAGCCTGTTCATGCTGGGCATCACGGCGTTGCAAAGTCTGCGCCGTTCCCTGCCCGACTCCGATCGCATGGTCTTCAACGGGTCGGCGCGCGCCGCCGTGGTCTTCCTTGTTGTGTTGGCTGCAGTAGGTGTCGGGGCTGGGCGCAGCCTGGCTCAACACGAACCGGCGCGTGCAGCAGCGGCCGTTGGGTACTGGCAGTCTAGCCATGAACCCAGCGTTCTATTGCTCACGTTCTCGAATCCCGAAACCGACTCGGGCCGCTTCAACTGGCGTTGGCAGGGCAGTGGCGGCGATTTTCTGGCGCGTGATGCTCGCAATCGTTATCGCGGGCTCGATCAGTTTTCCGGCATGGCGCCGCCTGGGGCGCTGACCTTCTGGTCGCTGCGCATTGCTGTGCTGAGCGTGCTGGTTACGCTTGCCCTGGCCGCCGTAACGTGGTGGCGCCTGCACGCCCGAGGCGGCGATCCTGCAGGCCTCCCGGTATGGCTGCGCAAAACGCTGGTCGCCGCCGGTTTCGGGGGCTGGTGCGTAGCGATTGCCGGGTTTGCTCATCTGTTCATCGGCGCGTATCCGTATGCCGTAGCCGGCACAGTTACGCTGAGTGAAGTGCTGGCGGAGTCGTCTTTCGCCGCGCTACTGGCGGGTGGGCTCGGCTTGCTGCTGGTTTATGGCTGTTGCGTGGCCGGTTTCGTGCGCCTGCTGTGGCATAGCGTGCGCTATGGGGTTGTTCCGGTGGCGCGACGGCGGGGCCGCGCATGAGGGCTGAGCCGTGATCGACACCCTTGCCCTGGCCATGGGTTTAAGCCCCACAGCGCCCGATTTCTGGATGCCTCTGGTCTTCATGGGTTTGCTGTTTCTTGTCGTACTTGCGGGCATGGTGCTCGACGGCTTCGACATCGGCGTGGGCTGTCTTAGCCTCTTCGCACCTCAAAGCCTGCGGCCGCGCATGCTGGCCTTGCTAAACCCCTGGCGCGATGCCAACGAGTTCTGGCTGTTCCTGGGTATGGGTTTGTTCATGGCGGCATTCCCACGTGCCTGGGGTCAGCTCATGGGTGAGCTCTATCTGCCCGTTACGCTGCTGGCCATGGGCACGCTGCTGCGGTCGGTTGGGTTTGAACTGCGTCTTCGGGCACCTCGCGAGCAACAGGCGCTCTGGACTCGTGCTTTTGGTTTCGGCTCTCTGCTTACTGCGCTGTCGCACGGTATGTTGCTGGCCCAGATTGCGCTCACCTACAGTCACGACACCGGGCATTTGTGGTTCGTGAGTTTCACGGCGGTGTGTGCGTTGGCCGCCTACGGCTTGCTGGGAGCGTCGTGGCTCATCATGCGCGAAGGCGGCGAGCTGCGCGCCCGTGCCGTCTTCTGGGGTAGGCGCTGCGTGCGCTGGGCGGCCGCCGGCGCGGTGGGTGTTTCAGTGGTGATGGCTCTGGGCAACCCCGGCGTCTTTCTTAAATGGACGGGTGGCTCGTCTACTGCGGCGGTGGCAGGCCTCTGGTGCGGCATGCTGGCCATTTTTATCTGTATCGAGATCTGCCTGCAGCGCATGATCAATTCCAGCTACCGCAACACGGCCCTGCCGTTCGTGCTCACGCTGCTCATCTTCATCACCACCCTCGGCGGGCTCGGCTACAGTTTCTTCCCATATCTGGTACTCGATGAGCTCACCATATGGGATGCAGCGGCGGCCACGAATTCCCTTGAACTATTGCTGGCGGGTGTACTGGCGGTCTTGCCGGTCGCGCTAGCGTTCAATATCTGGGTTTACTGGCGTATGTTCGGGCTCTCGATGCCGCCGGAGCCGCCCGAATTCGGCCACTGAATCGGCAGGCGAATCACCACTTCCAGGCCGCCACCGCTTGCGGCCTCAAGGGCCAGCGAGCCCCCATGCGCCCGCGAGATCATGTCGGCCAGAGCCAAGCCGAGGCCAACCGAACCCGTACGCGTGCGTGCCTCGTCAAGCCGCGAGAACGGCCGCAAGGCTTCGCTGCGCCGTTCCGCTGAAATGCCCGGGCCATGGTCGCGCAAGCGCAGCACCACCTGTTCCGCCTGTACGCCCAGCGTGATCTCGACCGGCGGTTTGCCGTGGGTGTGGGCGTTTGTGATCAGGTTGTCGATCAGCCGACCCAGCGCCAGTTCATCAGCCTGCAAGATAATATCGTCCTGAGTCGCAACAGTTAGGCGCACATCGCTGCCCGCCGCCTGCCAAGCGGCTACACGCTCTTCCAGCCAGGGGCGCAACGGCAGCCGCGTGTAGTGGTATGACTCCTGATCGGAACCCCGCACATAGTTGATGAACTGGTCGATCATGCGCTGCATGTCTTTGACGTCTTGACGCAGACCTACTTTCAGCGTGGGGTCGTCGGTCATTTCGATACGCAGCCACATGCGCGAGAGCGGGCCTTTCAAATCGTGCGGCAGCCCGGCCAGCAGGGTTCGCTGCACGGTCGCCGATTCCGCCAGCGTATCGAGCATGGCATTGAAGCGTTCCCCGAGGCTGCGGGTTTCCGACGGCCCCGAGGGCTCCACGCGTTCGGGCTTTCCGGCGGCCAACTGATCAGCTGCTTTGGCCAGCCGTGTGAGCGGGCGGGTGATATGCCACGCAAAGGCCGCCGACAACAGCAGCAAGGCGATCATGCCGGTGAGCCACACGATAATCAGCGGGGTGGCGACGGGGCGGGCAATCTGGTCGAGCGGGATAATCAGCCACTCTCTATACCCGCGCGCATCGGCACCGGGGTCTTCGATGAGCGAGATGTACAGGCGTGGCTCGGGCCCGCGCGACAGGGCCACGCGGGTATCGTCGTCAAGCCGTGTGTTGAGCGCCTCGACAAAGCTGCGCAGGCTGTGGCGCACGTCGTCGGGCGGCGGCTCGGGCCGGGCGTCGCGCTCACTTTGCTGATGGCGTCGCCGGCGCTCCAGACTGGCGTCAGCCGGAAGCGAGCGGGCCCACAGCCGCCACTGGTTTTCCGACGCATTCCGTACAAAGTCGGGGCGCTCTTCGGCCGGAATCTCGGCCAATGCGGCGCGCAGGGTGCGGATGGTCGTGGCGGTGAGGGTGACCGAGACCTCTTCGGTGAACTGCTTGCGGTAATGGCTCACGGTGGCGAACGTGGCAGCCTGCACCAGAATGATGGTGCCCAGCGTAAGCAACACCATGCGCGTGCGCAGGGAACGAGGAAGCAGACGCCAGGCACGCACGGGACTTGCCCTCAAGGCGAGAACCTGTAGCCCACACCCCATACAGTCTGAATCCAGCGCGGCTGTTTGGGGTCGTCTTCCAAGGCTCGGCGCAGGCGTAATATGGCAATGTCGATGGCCCGATCATTGCGCTCGCCTTCTTCGTCATCGCGGGCCAACGCCAGCAAGCGTTCGCGCGATAATGGCTTGCCCGGATTCTTCACCAGGGCCTCAAGCAGATTGACTTCACCGCCGGTGAGTTTGATCAGCGCGTCGCCGCGATGCAGTTGCCGGGTTACCGGATCGAAAACGAAGGGGCCGAACGCCACCGGCCGGTCTTTGGTCAGCGCCGAGGCACCCTTCTTGCGGCGTAAAACCGCTTCGATACGGGCGAGCAGCTCGCGCGGATCAAAAGGCTTGCCAAGATAGTCATCGGCACCGGCCTCAAGCCCGATGACCCGGTCGACTGTTTCGTCTTTCGCGGTCAGCAAGATAATGGGAATATCTTCCCCTTGCTGGCGCAAGCGGCGGCAGGCTTCGGCGCCGTCGCCGTCGGGCATCATGCGGTCGAGCACGATGAGGTCAGGGTTGTAGCGCTGAATCCGTGCCTCGAGGTCGCTGGCGTTGGGCGCAAGCAGCGTGTCGTACTGATGGCGATTCAGGTAGTCGGCCAGCAGCTGGAGCAAGGCAGGGTCGTCGTCGACGACCAGCACTTTGATATGAGGATGATCCATGGGAGGCAAGTGTACTCTCGCAACATTCAGGAGCCATGATACGGAAACGGATTGAAATCGTCTCTTGCCTCCTGGCGAGCCTGGCGTCGATTGCAGGGGTGGCTACAGCGGCCCAATCTTCGGCTCAAACGCTGGCTCGGGCCCATACCGCTGAAGCGTTTCGCGTACGCGCGGGCCCAGACCCGGAGCCTGTACCTTTGCCGCCGCACCCGGCAATAGAAAACGCTCCGGTGCAGACGGGTACCCCGGAACGCGAGCCGGTTCCCGATATCCCTTACACGTACTTCTGGGTCCCGCAAGACGGGCTGCGGATGCGGGCGAGGGCGTATGCCCGCGAACGCGCCATTTCCGAACACTCGCCGGGCTTATTGGCCGCGTTTGATCTCCCGCGCGTTGCTACACCCGAGACAAAATGGATGCCGGCGCCTCCGCCGCCTTCCGAACATACCGGGAACTGGTCGTTTGGCACACGTAATTGGCAGACGCGCCTTGACGAGGGGCCGCAGGTACTGCTGGGCAGCAGCGAGATCGGGGTGCCGGACTGGAACGAGGGCGTGCGTCTGGGCGGGGTCAGCCTCAACCAGAGCTTCATGTTGGGCAGCGACGACGTCGAGCGCTGGAACTATGCCTTGGCGTTTGGGGCCGTGGATCAGTCGGGGGCCTCGTCGGGCGATCTGGTGTTCGGCCCTACCGCCGGCAGCGTCGGCGTCTCGTACGATTACAACCCGAACTTCACGCTCACGTCGCATACCGAGGTGTCGGACGATCTGCTCATGTCGGGTCTGACCGGTCAGTACGACCTGGGTACCTTCGGTCGTTGGCGATCCGGCGTTGCGCGTTCGACGCAGGGCTTGAATCGGGGCTGGCGCTATCGCGCTATTGCCGACTTCGACCTGGCGCCTGACGTGTCGTTGGGCTGGATGGGGGAGCGTCATACGGCCGGCTTCATGGATATTCGCCGCTACGCCGACCAAGCCGCTCCGCTTTCCGGCGGCCGGCAGCGCTGGTCGGCTTCTTGGGATGTGGGCCGGTGGGGCGAGTGGTCGGGCAGCTTCGAAAGTGTGCATGGCCAAGACGGCGTGCAGCAGCGGCGTTTCGGGCTCAGCCAGCAGTTCTGGTATTCACCCAATCTGCGCATCGGTATTCACGCAGAGCGCGAAGTGATCGCCGACGACTATGATATAGGGCTACGTTTCTCCTTCCCCCTGTATTGAGTCGCATGTCCACCCCTCTGGAAACACTGCAGCGCGTCTTCGGCTATGAGGCCTTTCGCGGCGAACAGCAAGCCGTTATTGAAACCATCCTCGAAGGCGGCGATGCCTTGGTGCTCATGCCCACAGGCGGCGGCAAGTCGCTGTGTTACCAGATTCCTGCACTGTTGCGCCCGGGCACAGGCGTGGTCGTATCGCCGCTTATTGCCCTCATGCAAGATCAGGTCGACGCACTACGCGAACTGGGCGTACGGGCGGCTTATCTGAATTCGTCGCAGGAATGGCGTGAAGCCCGTGAGGTCGAACGCCAGATGCTCGACGGCGAACTCGATCTGCTCTATGTGGCTCCGGAGCGTCTGCTCACCGACCGGTGCATGGACCTCCTGCAGCGTTCGCGTATCGCTCTGTTCGCTATCGACGAGGCGCATTGCGTCTCGCAGTGGGGGCACGACTTCCGCCCGGAGTATCTGGGCTTGTCGGCGTTGCACGAACATTGGCCCGACGTGCCGCGTATTGCGCTCACCGCCACTGCCACCGACACCACGCGTGAAGAGATCGCCCGCCGCCTCTCGCTGGAAGACGCCGCGCATTTCGTCTCGAGCTTCGACCGGCCGAACATTCTTTATCGCATCGTCGAAAAGAACGAAGTGAAGCGCCAGTTGTTGGCCTTCATCCGCGAAGAGCATCCCGGAGACAGCGGCATCGTCTATTGCCTGTCGCGAGCAAGAGTGGACGATATGGCGGCGTTCCTGTCTGAGAACGGTGTGCCGGCCCTGCCGTATCACGCGGGCATGGACGCGGCAGTGCGCGCCGATCACCAGGCGCGCTTCCTGAGGGAAGAAGGCCTGGTGATGACGGCCACCATCGCATTCGGTATGGGGGTGAACAAGCCCGATGTCCGTTTTGTGGCTCATGTCGATTTGCCAAAATCGGTGGAAGGGTATTACCAGGAGACAGGGCGCGCCGGCCGCGACGGTGAACCGGCCTCGGCCTGGATGGCCTACGGCCTGCAGGATGTCGTGCAGCAGCGCCGCATGATCGACGAATCGAGCGGCGACGACACGTTCAAGCGTCGCTCGGGGCGGCAGCTCGACGCCATGCTGGGCTTGTGCGAAACGGTGGAGTGCCGGCGGCAGCAGCTATTGGCCTATTTCGGGCAACGCATAGCGCCTTGCGGCAACTGCGACACCTGCCTGGAACCACCGGAATCCTGGGATGGCACAGTGGCCGCCCAGAAGCTGCTGTCGGCCATCTTCCGGCTGTGGCGTGAGCGCGGGCAGCGTTATGGTGCGGGGCACATTATCGATATCTTGCGTGGCAAGACCACGCCGCGCGTTCGCGAGCAAGGCCACGATACGCTCACCGTATTTGGTGTGGGCGCTGATCTGAGCGACCAGGCGTGGCGCAGCGTGCTGCGCCAGTTGCTGGCCAAGGGCTTGGTAAACGTCGACTTCGAAGGGCATGGAACGCTGCTGCTCACCGAGGAGAGCCGGTCGGTACTCAAAGGCCAGGTCACGCTCATGCTCAGGCGCGAGGCGCCCGGGCCCGTGCGCGGCAGCCGGCCTCGCCGGCAAGCACCGGTGGACGCCCACCTCGACCCCGAAAGCCAAGGCCGCTTCGAAGCGCTACGCGCCTGGCGTGCCGCGGTGGCGCGCGAACATGGCGTGCCCGCCTATGTCATTTTCCATGACGCCACCCTGCGTGAAATCGCCCGCACCGACCCGCGTACGCTTGACGAGCTTTCTCATGTACACGGAGTGGGTGTGCGCAAGCTGGAAGCCTACGGCGAAGCGTTGCTGGAGTGCGTGGCCGAGGTGTAAGCCGGCCGGCCTTACCCGTGGGCCCCGCTAGAAGAGTTCCGGGCTTGTACCCGCACTGGCGCTCGCTACGCTGGGCGGTGTGAGCCCCAGATGCCGCCAGGTGGTCTGTGTAGCGATACGCCCACGCGGTGTGCGCTGTAGAAAGCCGGTCTGGATCAGAAAGGGCTCGATCACGTCTTCGATGGTGTCGCGTTCCTCGCCGATGGCCGCTGCAAGGCTGTCGACCCCGACAGGCCCGCCGTCGAACTTGTGCACGATGGCTTCCAGCAGCTTGCGATCCATGAGGTCGAGGCCCATGGGGTCGACTTCCAGCATGGTAAGCGCCGCCGCGGCCGTGTCGGTGTCGATGCGCCCCTGCGCCTTGACCTCGGCGTAGTCGCGCACCCGGCGCAGCAGACGGTTGGCGATACGCGGCGTGCCACGTGAACGTCGGGCGATCTCAGCCGCGCCTTCGGCCGATGCCCCGGCATTCAGCAGGCGGGCGCTGCGCTCGACGATTTGAGCGAGGTCTTCGGGCGAATAGAACTCGAGCCGCGAGACGATACCGAACCGGTCGCGCAGGGGGTTGGTGAGCATGCCGGCGCGAGTGGTGGCACCGACCAGCGTGAAGGGCTGCAGGTCGATTTTCACACTGCGCGCCGCCGGACCTTCACCGATCATGATATCGATCTGGAAGTCTTCTAACGCCGGGTAGAGGATTTCTTCAACGACGGGCGACAGGCGATGGATCTCGTCGATGAACAATACATCGTTCTTTTCCAGGTTGGTCAGTAGCGCCGCCAGGTCGCCCGGCCGTTCCAGCACGGGGCCGGAAGTCTGGCGCAGGTGCACGCCCATCTCACGTGCGATGATGTGCGCGAGCGTGGTTTTACCCAGGCCCGGGGGCCCGAACAGCAGAACATGGTCGAGCGCCTCGTGGCGGCCGCGCGCCGCCTGGATAAAGATTTCAAGTTGTTCGCGCACACGGTGCTGGCCGATATACTCGTCGAGAGCGCGAGGGCGCAACGCGCGTTCGATGGAATCTTCGTTCGGAGAGGTGCTTTCCGGAGCAACGATGCGTTCAGGCTGAGTCGTGCGCTCCAGGGCATCGGAATGTATGACCATGGGCTGGAACATCGGGTAAATGGCAGGCCCCCAGTATAGAACGCATATATCATTGGAGTCCTTTACTGATGGAGCATGCATGAGCCTTTCCTTACCGAAATATCAAGACGTGCAAGACGCCGCGGCGCGCTTGCGCGGCGTAGTGCACCGCACGCCGGTCCTAACTTCACAAACCTTGAACGGCCGGCTCGACGCCGAGGTGTACTTCAAATGTGAGAACCTGCAGCGGGTCGGCGCGTTCAAGTATCGCGGCGCGTACAACGCCATCGCGCAATTGAGCGAGGCGCAGCGCAGCGCGGGGGTAGTGACCTACTCATCGGGTAATCACGGCCAGGCCATTGCCCGCGCTGCTCGTGCGCTCGGGGTCACCGCCACCATCGTGATGCCGCTTGATGCGCCGCGTGCGAAGCACAATGCAGCCGCCAGCTATGGGGCGCGCATCATCCCGTACGACCGGCAAACCGAGAACCGCGAGGGGGTCGCGCAAGCGCTCGTGGAAAAAGAAGGGCTCACGCTCATTCCGCCTTTCGACCATCCCGATGTGATCGCCGGGCAGGGCACTGCGGCTCTGGAATTGTTCGAAGATGTGGGTGGGCTCGACGCACTGTTCGTGCCGTTGGGGGGTGGCGGTTTGCTGGCGGGCTCGCTATTGGCCGCCCATGCCATCGCACCGGAGTGCCTGGTTTACGGCGTTGAACCGCTAGCGGGCAATGATGGCCAGCAATCCTTTCTTAAGGGGGAGCGCGTTCGTATCGACCCGCCCAAATCGATTGCCGACGGTGCGCTCACACAGTGTCTGGGCGAATACACCTTCCCCATCATCCAGCGTTACGCGCACGATATCCTGACGGTGGAAGACAACAAGCTCATTACCGCCATGCAGTTCTTCGCTGAACGCATGAAGATTGTGGTGGAGCCCACCGGATGCCTGGGCGCCGCTGCCGTCGTACGCGAGGTGGTGCCAGTGCGCGGGATGCGCGTGGGCGTGATCTTGAGCGGCGGCAACGTCGATCTGGCCAGCTACGCTGCGTGCCTGGCGCATGAACCTTAATTAACGTGCCATCGACTTAAGGGCCAGTCGTATGCCTTCGGCCACGTCGATATCGGCGGGCAGGGCTTTCAGGGCCTTTTGCGTCTCGGCGCTCGAATACCCTAACGACAACAGCGCATTGAGGATATCGGCTTGGCCCCCGCCTAGGGGCGATACGGCGTGGCCGATATCGGCGCCGAGCTTGCCGCGCAGTTCCAGCAGCAGGCGTTCGGCGGTCTTCTTGCCGATGCCGGGCACACGGGTGAACCGGCCGGTTTCCTGGAGCGTAATCGCGCTTGACAGTTCTTCAACCGTCATGCCCGAGAGCACTGCCAAGGCAATGCGTGCGCCCACACCGGTCACCTTGATGAGCGAACGGAAGGCGCTGCGCTCGGCCACCGTTGAGAAGCCGTACAAGATATGGGCGTCGTCACGCACCTGCAGGTGCGTGTGCAGAATGACTTCCGCGCCGACATCGGGCAACTTGTAGAGCGTGCTCATGGGGACATCGATTTCATAGCCGACGCCTGCGACCTCAACATTGACAGTGGGCGGGGTTTTATCGAGCAAGATGCCGCGTATGCGTCCGATCATTTCAGTTCCATATCGATTCAGACCACCAGTCGGCCGTTGCGCAGGCGGTGCGCCGGCGCACCCCCCAGCGGGCGGGCTTGAAGCGCGGCGACCAGCGGCTGCATATGCGCGTGGCAGATGGCGCACGCGAGTGCGTCGGCGGAGTCGGGCGACGGCAAGCCGCTGAGCGATAGCAGGCGCTGCACCATGTGCTGCACCTGCTCTTTGGCCGCGCGGCCCGAGCCCACGACCGACTTCTTGATTTGCAGGGCTGTGTATTCATGCACCTGTAAGCCTGAGTCGGCCAGTGCGCACATGGCGGCACCGCGCGCCTGGCCCAGCAGCAAGGTGGAAGACGGGTTGGTGTTGAGGAAAACCTTTTCGACCGCTGCGACGCCGGGCCGGGTGTCGGCCGCCACTTCGCGAATGTGGTCGAGTATGGTCTTCAGGCGTTCCGCCATTTCGAGCTTGTCGGGCACCACGATGGTGCCGCTGGCGACATACAGCAGGCGTGGGCCGTCGACGTCGATCACGCCGAAGCCCGTACGCCTTAATCCCGGATCAATACCTAAGATACGCATTAATGGCGGAAGTGGCGGGTGCCGGTGAACACCATGGCAACGCCCCGTTCGTCTGCGGCGGCGATGACTTCATCGTCGCGGATGCTGCCGCCGGGCTGGATCACGCAGCTTGCGCCCGCATCGATCACCACGTCGAGCCCGTCACGGAACGGGAAGAAGGCGTCGGAGGCCACGGCCGACCCTGCCAGGCTGAGCCCGGCGTTCTGCGCCTTGATCGAGGCAATGCGTGCAGAATCGACACGGCTCATTTGCCCCGCGCCGACCCCCAAAGTCATGCTGTTGCCCGTGAACACGATGGCGTTCGACTTGACGTACTTCGCCACTTTCCAGGCGAAGCGCAAGTCGTTGATCTGTGCTTCGGTGGGCTGCAGCCGTGTGACCACACGGAATTCGGCGTCGTCGACAAGGAAATCGTCGGGGTTCTGTACCAGCCAGCCGCCGCCTACGCGCTTGACGTCGAAGGCGTTGCGGCCGTCGCCCAGAGGCACCTGCAGCAGGCGCACATTCTTTTTGGCGGCAAAGACGGCCATGGCCTGGGACGAGTATTCGGGGGCTAGCACCACTTCAACAAACTGCTTGCTGATGGCTTCTGCGGTGGCTACGTCAACGGGGCGGTTGAATGCGATGATGCCGCCGAACGCCGATGTGGGGTCGGTCTGGAAAGCCTTCTCGTAGGCTTCAAGCGGGTTGGCTCCCAGCGCGACACCGCAAGGATTGGCATGCTTCACGATGACACAGGCGGCCGATTCGAAACCGCGAACACATTCCCACGCGGCGTCTGAGTCGGCGATATTGTTATAGGAAAGCTCTTTTCCCTGCAGTTGGGTGTAGCTGCCCAGCAGCCCCGGCGCCACCGCTGTATCAGAATAGACGGCTGCCTGCTGATGCGGGTTCTCGCCGTAGCGCAACACCTGGTTCCGTTTGAGTTGTAGCGTGAGCACCCGTGGCCAGGCCTGGCGCTCAACGGCTTCGTTCTGTGCGGGCTCGGCAGCGGTGAGGCTGGTGAGGTAGCTGGCGATGGCGCCATCGTAAGCCGCTGTATGGGCGTAGACCTTTGCGGCAAGCTCAAGGCGCAGCCCATACGAGGGTGAGCCGTGCGGGCCGTCGATCTCGGCCAGTACCCGGGCGTAATCGGCCGGGTCGATTACCACGGTGGCACCGCCGACGGGCGTACCGTGGTTCTTCGCGGCGGCGCGCAGCATGGCCGGGCCGCCGATGTCGATGTTTTCGATGGCGTCGGCAAAGGTGCAACCGGGCCGTGCGATGGTTTCGCGAAACGGGTAAAGGTTCACGACTAGAAGGTCGATACGCTCGATACCGTTGTCGTCAAGCGCCTGCATGTGTTCAGGGCTGTCGCGCCGCGCGAGCAAGCCGCCGTGGATCTTGGGGTGTAACGTTTTGACCCTGCCATCGAGAATTTCCGGGGAGCCCGTGTGCTGTGCGACTTCAGTAACCTTGATGCCGGCGTCGGCAAGAAGGCGTGCCGTGCCGCCGGTCGACAAAATACGCACACCGCGGGTAGCGAGAGCTTGGGCGAAGTCGACGATGCCCGTTTTGTCGGACACGGAAATAAGAGCAGTCTGGATTTTCATTGGAAGGGTCGTTGAAGAAAAGAAAAATCAGGGTTGCAGGTCGTGTGCGACCAGCTTTTTACGTAGGGTGCTGCGCGTGATGCCAAGCATGGCGGCCGCTTTCGATTGATTGCCGTTGGCCTTCTCGAGGGCCACTTGAAGTACAGGGCGTTCAACGCAGCTGACGACCATGGCCAGCATGTCGCGCGGTTCGGAGTCGCCCAGATCCGTGAAGTATCGTTCCAGCCGTTCGCGCACGGATTGTTCCAGGGGATTGATGTTGCTCATGATAGTGACTGGTGCTCTGGTTGCGGTTCACGCTGCTATGGCGCGAATCTCGATGGTTTCGTTGGTGGAGAACTGATCGAACCAGGTTTCCAGCGCGGAGACCTGGCTTGTTGTTGTTTCGGCGCGGTTGATCTGCTGGCGCAGTGTGGTCGCGTCGGGCAGCCCATCTAGGTACCACCCGATGTGCTTGCGGGCGGTACGCACGCCTGTGTATTCACCATAGAACTGGTAGTGATCTTCCAGGTGGTCGAGCAGGCATCGCCTGAGCTCGCCCCAGGTTGGGGGCGCCAGACGGGCACCGGTGGCCAAGTAATGGCTAACTTCGCGGAAGATCCAGGGGCGGCCTTGAGCAGCCCGCCCGATCATCACGGCATCGGCGCCCGTATACTCTAATACTTGGCGGGCCTTTTCGGGACTATCGATATCCCCATTGGCAATTACCGGAATTTCTAGTGCCTGCTTCACTTCCCGGATCGTGTCGTATTCGGCTTCGCCCTGGTACAGATCGCAGCGGGTGCGCCCGTGCAAAGTGAGAGCAGCTATGCCTGCATCTTGCGCCAACAGGCCCACCCGCACCGCGTTGCGCGTGGCGGCGTCCCAGCCGGTGCGCGTCTTGAGTGTTACCGGTACATCATAGGGGCTGCAAGCCTGCACCACGCTGTGCAATATTCGGCTCACAAGCGCCTCGTCGCGCAGCAGCGCAGAACCCGACGCCACATTGCACACCTTTTTCACCGGGCATCCCATGTTGATGTCGATGATGTGTGCGCCTTTCTTGACGTTGTAAAGCGCCGCTTCGGCCATCATGTCGGGGTCGGAACCTGCAATCTGCACCGCCACGGGATTCGACTCGCCGTCGTGATTCAGGCGCCGGGATGTCTTGACGCTGTTCCAGAGGCGGGGGTTGCTTGCGGCCATTTCCGACACGGCATAGGCGGCCCCCAGCGCCTTGCACAGGCGCCGATAGGGGCGGTCGGTGACGCCCGCCATGGGGGCCACGAACACAGGGTGGGAAAGGGTCCAGGTGCCAATGCGCATCCGGGGGATTTTACCCGAGCGTCAATTGCGCAGGCCTTGCAGGAGCTGGCGCGCAAGCTGGTTGCGCAAAGGCGGCACGAGGTCCATGGCAAGCAGGGCTGCGCCCGCGCCATGCTCGACCAGCCGGTTTCCGGTGGTAAAGGCTCGAGGTAGGAAGTCGGTAATGCCCATGGTGAGCCAGCGGTCGGTGCGCCGGCGCTGCATGAAATCCGCGCAGTAGGGTTGCGGATCTGACTCGGGGCGCAACAGCCACGGGCTCAAGCTTTGCGTGAGTTGGGCGACATCGCGCAGGCCCAGATTCAAGCCCTGGCCGGCAACCGGATGCAGGGTTTGAGCGGCGTTGCCCACAGCAATGCAGCGATCGTTGATCAGTGACGGGCCGGCGTGCAGGGATAGCGGAAAGATCGAACGTCGGCCGACACTTTCGAAGCGGCCGAGCCGTTCGCCGAAATGTTCGTGTAGCCGGCGATCAAATTCTGGGGCGGGTATGCCGCGCAGCGTGTCAGCCTGCTCAGGCGGGCAGCACCACACAATGCTGAATAGATCGGGCCCCTGCGGATGCGGCAAGGCCGCCAGTGGGCCGGTGCGGGTGAAGCGTTCGTACGCCCACCCCGGCTGCGGTCGCGACGCCCGGACATTGGCCAGCACGGCCTGCTGACCATAATGACGTTGCAGCCCTTGTGGCCGCACGCCGTCGGACTGCACGGCCAACCGCGCGCTAACAGCGCCGCCTTCGTACCGGCACTCGACGTGGCGCCCGACCAACCTGGGCAAACCGCGACCCTCGATACGGGTGATGCCGCTGCGCTCAAGCGCAACGTGCAGCGCGTCGAGCAGGTCGTCGTACCGTACGACATTGCCCAGCCGGGGCACGTCGAGGTCGCGGTGATCGATTACTACGCGCCCAAGGCGATGGCGTTGCGAAACGTGGACATACAGAATGTCAGCCGCCTGCGCGGGCCACGCCGCGAGCGACTCGAGATACGACCGGCTGCCGTGGTTGAGCGCCAAGCTGCGTGGGTCGACGCCGACGGTGGCCGCCATGCCGCTACCCGGAGCAGGGCCGGGCGGCCGGGCGGGGCCGAGCAGGGCAATGCGCTCGGGATGGCGAGCCTTACGCGCGAGGCCCAGGGCCAACGCGGCTCCGGCGGGCCCGGCTCCGAGAATGACGACGTCGAAATCGGGCGTTTCCATAACGTCGCATTCTACGCGAAAAGGCCCTAAGGCATTGTCTAGTAAACGTATTTCAGTTAGACTTTCGGGTGTTGAAACTTCATGGAGCTGTGTGGTGAGTACCGACCCCGGCGAATGTTGCAGTCGACCCTCTGTCGACGCGTTTTTCACCAGGCACTAGAGCTACCGGACTCATCCACCGCTCTCCGTGCCCTGGTCTTACAGGGCGCGGAGCCTTCATTGCATGCCTGCATGCGCGCTCCCGCCGTTCCAAGAACAGTGTCCTTAACAGACACGTCTCCTCGGCTTGCCTGCCGAGGCAGGAGTCGTCATGCGCTTGTTTCATTTGTTCCTGCGCCGTGCCGGTGTGCGGCCCGCTGTGCCGCGCACGGCCCGCAATACCTCCCGACTCACCGTGGTTTGCCCACGCGAGCACCTCGTTGACGTGCGTCGTCGCATCTATCGCGATCTCCACGCCGACGGCATCCAAATCGCTCAGCTCAGCGTCGATTACGGCCAGCCGGCCGGCATGGTACGCGCCAGTATCATGGTCGATTGCCCGGCACCGTTGCGGGCCGAGCTCATGTCGCGTGCGCGCCGGCTTCAGGCGTATCCGGGTATCCACGAGATTCACTGGGGAGCAGCGCGTCGGCATGCATTAAACTAGGGCTCTGTGCCTGATTCGGACCCTTTCATGCCTTTGCTCGACTGGCTGATTCCCTGGGAATTTTCGCCGCTTTTTCTGATCTGCTTCTTCACGGGTGGGTGGTTCTTTATCCGCGGCACCCGGGTTCATAAGGTCAGCGGCTGGCGCCAGGCCTTGTTCTGGTCAGGCATGGTCATTCTTTATCTGACCATGCACACGCGGCTCGACTATTACGCCGAGCGCATGTTCTTCATTCACCGGCTTCAGCACCTGGTGTTGCATCACCTGGGCCCGCTGCTCATTATGGGCGCGTATCCGGGCCAGGTGCTGCGGGCCGGCCTACCCATGCGGTGGCGTGTCTGGTTGCGCGATTTCCGTCGTACCGGCACGGGCCGAGGCATTGAAGCCGTGCTCACCCATCGGGTGCTCGTTCCGTTTCTGTTTGTCATTCTGGTGGTCGGCTTTCTTATTCCGACCGTACAGTTCTATACCATGCTCGACTGGCGGTTGTACCGCCTCATGAACTGGTCGGTGGTGATCAGCGGCTTCATGTACTGGAACCTGATTCTCGACCGCCGCCCCAGCCCGCCTGCGGTGCTGTCGCCCGGAGGGCGGGTGTTCTGCCCCATCATCACCATGGTTCCGCAGGTCATCGTCGGCGCCGTCATCACGTTCACGGAACGCGACCTCTACCCCATCTTTGACCTTTGCGGGCGTGCCATTCCCGGCATGACCGCCATTACCGACCAAGCCATCGGCGGCCTCACCATGTGGGTATTGGCGGGCTTCATCGAAGTCTTTGGGGTGTTGTTTGCGCTCTCCACCGTCATGCGGCTCTCCGCACGAAACCGTCTACCGCATCGAGCCGGCGGGCGCGAGCCTGCTGCCGGTACCGGTGGCTTTCTGAAAAAGGCATGAAGGCCCAAGCCGCGCTTCTCCGAACCTCTTCCAATCTGCGCAGTTTGGCGTTAGCCGCCTGTGTCGCTGCAGCGCTGTCGCTTGCGTCGCCGTCGGCTATGGCTCAACCCGTGGGCATTCCCAGCATGGGGGTGGCGTCGGCGGCAGAGCTTTCGCCGGGCCTTGAGCGCACCTTGGGTGACGCCATCATGGAGCAGGGCCGGCGCGACCCGACCTACATCGCCGACCCCGACGTCCTGCAATACCTCACCGATATGGGGCGCAGTCTCGCCCGGCATGCCGATTCGGCCATCGACCGCGTCAATGTGTTCGCCCTGCGCGATCCGCAGATCAACGCCTTCGCGTTGCCGGGAGGGTATATCGGCATCAACAGCGGTCTGGTTGTGGCGGCCGGCTCTGAATCGGAACTGGCATCGGTGGTGGCGCATGAAATCGGGCACGTCATGCAGCGGCACATCGCTCGGGGCATGACCCAAAGCGCCCAGACCGGGCATGCCATGATGGCAGCCCTGGCCGGTGCTTTACTAGCCGCCTTGTCGGGTAGCGCCGACCTCGCCATGGGGGTCGCCGCGTTTGGCCAAGCGGCCGCCGTTGATCGCTATCTGGGCTTTTCGCGCCAGGCGGAGCGCGAGGCCGATCATGCCGGGCTCCACATGATGACCCAGGCGGGTTACGACCCCGAAGGCATGGCACGCATGTTCGAGCGTCTTGAGAACGTCTCACGGCTCAACCAAGGCGCCGGTGGGAACGCCTACACCAGCACGCACCCCCTCTCGACCCAGCGTATGTCCGACGTGCAGAATCGCAGCATGGGCACGGCGCGCCGTACCCATACCAGCTCCGAAGCATTCTGGTATGTGCGTGCCAAGCTGCGCATCGAGCAGGCGCGAGCCGGTCAGGCTTTACGTCGGGCGGAAGAGGTCTTGCAAGCCGAAACCCGGCAGACCACGGGAGTGCAACGCTCGGCGGCTTGGTATGGCCTGGCCTATGCAGCCTCGAAGCGGCGCGATTTCGCGCAAGCCGGGCAGGCATTGGCGAAGGCGCGTGAGGGTGGGCACGAATCGCCGCAGATCGCCGGGTTCGAGATCCGGCTGGCCCTCGCCCAGGGCGAACCCGATCGCACCTTGCAGCTTGGGCGGCAGGCGTCACAGCGTTGGCCCGACAGTCAGGGCGTTGCTCTGGCTCAAATCGAGGCGCTGCAGGCGAACGGCCGCGATACCGACGCCGTAGCAGCCTTGCAGTCGCGCCTGGAACAGTGGCCCGAAGTTCCGCGCCTATGGCAGTTGCTGGCGCAGAGCCAGGAAAGGCTTGGTCAACGCGCTCCTGCGCGCAAATCCATGGCCCAGTTCTATGAGCTCACTGGCGCCTTGCCTGCGGCGGTTGATCAGCTGCAACAGGCCCGGGCCATGTCCACCGACTTCTACGAGCAATCGGAACTTGATGTTCGTATCCGTCAGATGCGCGAACGGCTCGAATCTGACCGTGCGCTGCTGGAGCGCTTCAAGAAGTGAATTCGAAGTAGCGGGCCAGCCTGGCGGGTAACCAGTTCAGGTTGCCAGGGAAGGTGCCGGTTACGAAGGCCGCGTGACCGCCTTGCGCGGGCTGGTGCAACAGCACACTGTCGGAACAATCGTGGCTGCTGGGCAGCGATGGGGCCGGAACAAACGGGTCGTTGCGGGCGTTCAGTACCAGTGTCGGAACGGCAATGGTCGCAAGGCGCGGCTTGCTCGACGCCCGGGTCCAGTAATCGAGTGCGTTTCGATAGCCGTGCATGGGCGCCGTGTAAAGATCATCGAATTCCCGCAAGGTTTGAACCTGGGCAATGCGCAATGCGTCGATGGTGCCCGGAAAGCGCCGGGCCTTTTCAAGCACCTTGGGGCGCATGGTGCGCAGAAAGTGGCGGCAATACAGGTGTCGGCCGACGCGAGTCTCTGATAGTGCTCGCCCACAGGCCACCAGATCGAGTGGCACCGACACGGCCGCTACCGCATGCAGCCAGGCGGCTTCGTCTTCACGTTCACCCAAATACTTAAGCATGGCATTTCCCCCCAGCGAAATGCCCACGGCATGCCAGCGTGCTTGAGGCACACGGGCGCGCACGGTCTGGAGTATGAAGTCGATATCGGCCGAGTCGCCCGAGAAATAGGCACGGGCCATGCGGTTGGCCGTACCGGAGCAGCCTCGAAAGTGCGCAATGACCGTGATCCAGCCACGCGCCCTGAAATACTGGGCGATCGACTGCGCGTAATGGCTGCGGCTGCTGCCCTCTAACCCATGGAAGATCACCAGCGCCGGCGCACCCGCAGAGGCAGCCAAGTTGCTCCAGTCGTCGGGTTGCATCAGGCGACGCGCCGCCGACCGCAATAGCAGGGGGTCGGGATGCGACGGGCTGCCATCGGCACGCCGGTCGGCGAACAAGCCTGGGCCTGCCCAGTCGAAGTCGAGGAAGTCGCCGTCGGGCGTGTTGACCCGTTCGCGGACGAAAGAGATGTGGTGGTGACGAACCGCAAGCGCTCCGTACAGCGTTTGCGCATGCCCGCCCGGCAACCACGATGGCGCAGGGCAGGGCGAGGTATCGATACGAGCGGCCACTTACGTTCTATGCCGCGTTAGTGCCCGTGGACTTTCTCGCCTTCCTTGAGCTGATATTCGGTGCCGCAATAGGGGCAGATTGCGCCGCCAGTTTGCACGATCTCAATGTAGACGCGCGGATGCATGCTCCATAGCGGCGCATTGGGGCCGGGGCAATAGACCGGAAGGTCTTTGGCTTCGACATAGACAGTCTCGCCTGATTGCGGCACGTTGGCCTGCGGGACGATGTTCTCGGACGTACTGCTCATTTTGTATCCTGAAGGAAAGATGAAAGCGTGCTGGCGCGCGGGTTAAACCGTTGTGAGCCAGTGGTGGTATTCGGGCTTGCGGCCATGCACGGCGTCAAAGAAGGCGCTTTGCAGTTGCTCGGTAAGCGGGCCACGTTGGCCGGCTCCGATACGGCGCCCGTCGATTTCGCGAATGGGCGTGATCTCGGCGGCCGTGCCGGAAAAGAACGCTTCGTCGGCGATGTACAGGTCGTCGCGCGTAAGCCTGCGTGTATGAACCGACATGCCCAGATCGGCCGCGAGTGTGTGCACCGTGGCACGCGTGATACCGGTGAGGGCCGACGCGATTTCGGGCTCGTAAATGGCGCCGTCTTTCACGATAAAGAGATTCTCGCCTGCGCCTTCGGCCACGAAGCCGTCGGTATCGAGAAGAATCGCCTCGTCGTAGCCATGATCAAGTGCTTCCGCATTGGCAAGAATTGAGTTTGCGTACGTGCTGGCCACTTTGGCGCGTGGCATGGTGACGTTGACATGCTGGCGTGCGTACGACGATATCTTGACCCGAATACCGGCCTTTAGCGCTTCCTCGCCCAGATAGGCGCCCCACGGCCAGGCGGCAATCGCGACGTGTACGGTTGCGCCCTTGGGCGACACCCCCATCTTCTCGGAGCCGTAAAACGCGAGCGGGCGGATATAGCAGGACTCGAGCTCATTGGCGCGCACCACTTCGCATTGCGCGGCATTCAGCGTGTCGGCGTCGAATGGAATGGCCATCTGGTAGATGTGTGCCGAATTCAACAGCCGCCGGGTGTGGTCTTGCAAACGGAATATCGCGGTACCCAGTTCGGTGTGATACGCCCTTAGCCCCTCGAATACTGCAAGGCCGTAATGCAAGGAATGGGTGAGGACATGCGTGTTGGCGTCGCGCCAGGGAACCAGTTTTCCGTCATACCAGATGACACCGTCACGATCAGCCATCGACATATCGTTCTCCCGAAAAAGACGCTTGATTGTACCAAGCAGCGCCTCGATAAGTCGCGCCCGCGCCCGGGGCCGCCTGAGCATGCGAATGGCGGTCTCGCGCGATCGGGTTGCCATCGCGAACGACGGCCATGCGGCGCGCATACAATAGTCGGCTGCTGATTATTCAGGGTGTCTTTCGTGTCGTTTCGCAGTCGCGTTTCAAGTTGGCCGTCGGCGCCTTATCGCGCCCAATTCCTTCTTGGGTTCCGTGAAGCATTTCCAGCCCTCGTTGCCACGGGCACGTGGGGCCTGGTAACCGGCATCGCCATGGTGAAATCGGGCATGGCCGAGTCGCTCGCCACGCTGATGACCTTGCTCGCGTACGCCGGTTCGGCCCAACTCACTGCCTTGCCGCTCATGATCGACGGCGTGCCGCTATGGTTGATCTTCGCGGCCGGCTTCGTGGTCAATATTCGCTTTTTGATTTTCGGGGCCGCACTGCAGCCTTATTTCCGGCACTTGAGCTGGCGTAAGCGGCTTGGAGTCGGCTTCTTTTCCAGCGATATCGGCTTTGTGCTGTTCATGGGCCGTTACGGCGACGCTCGCGAGCGCGGCGACCCCATGCAGCTGTGGTACTACCTGGGCGTAATTGGCCCGGGATGGATCATCTGGAACGTGTGCTCGATCGTCGGCGTTTATCTGGCCGCGGTCATTCCCGCATCGTGGTCGCTTGAATTTGCGGCCATTCTTGCGTTGCTGTCAGTGGTGATTCCTTTGGTCAGCACCCGGCCGGTGGCCTTTTGTATCGTGGCGGCCGCCTTCACCGCATGGCTGGGCCAAGGCCTACCGCTACGGCTCGGGCTCGCGGCGGCCGTGCTGGCCGGCATCGTCGCCGGCGTGGCAAGCGAACGGTTCGCGCAGAAGGTGAAACGCGCATGATTCACGATACCTGGTATGTCGTAGGTGCCATTCTTCTACTGGCCGTGTGCAGCCTGATCACGCGCGCCGGCTACATGATGTTCGGCGACTACCTGCCGTTATCTGACAGCGTGCGACGTGCGCTGCGCTATGCGCCGGCGGCCGCGCTGACGGGCATCATCGTTCCGGAAATTCTGCCGTGGCAGCCGGGCACGCTGCCGGTTCTGGATGTCAAAGCCGTGGCGGCCGTCATAGGCATCTTGCTTTATCTGCGCACCCGAAACGGCCTGGTGGTGATTGCCGGTGGAATGATGGCTTACTGGCTGATTCGCCCATGGTGGCCTTTCTGATTCGACCCAGAACGGGGCTGTAATGGTGTTCCAAGTGTCGTTGCCACGCCGCATGTCGAAGCTTTCTAGGGGCTCAACTCATATCTGCGTTAAAATCAGCAAGTTATGAACGCCGCCGCCGGATTGCCCGTGCGGGGCACGCACACCTCAATGACAGACACTATCAAAACTCAGCAAGATACCATCGCCGCCTTCCCGGACTTCGGATTGCACCCAGGCCTGCTGCAGGCCGTCGCCGATACCGGCTACACCACACCCACCCCGATTCAGGCCACGGCCATTCCGCTCGTCATGGACGGGCGCGATGTCATGGGCGCGGCACAAACGGGAACTGGCAAAACTGCCGCCTTCACGCTGCCCATTCTGCACCGCCTCATGCCGCTGGCCAATTCCAGTGCATCACCGGCGCGCCACCCGGTGCGCGCGCTGATCCTGGCGCCCACGCGTGAGCTGGCCGACCAGGTCTACAACAGTGTGGTGCAGTACAGCAAGCATGTGCCGCTGCGTTCGGCCGTGGTGTACGGCGGCGTCGATATCGGCCCGCAACGCGAAGCGTTGCGGCGAGGCTGCGAGGTGCTGGTGGCTACGCCGGGCCGCTTGCTAGACCATATTGAACAGAAGAACGTGAACCTGGGGCAGGTCGGTTTGTTCGTGCTCGACGAAGCCGACCGCATGCTCGACATGGGCTTCCTGCCCGACCTCGACCGCATCGTGCGGCTGTTGCCGGCGCGTCGCCAAGGGCTGCTCTTCTCGGCCACGTTCAGCAATGACATTCGCAAACTCGCTCGCAGTTATCTGAACGATCCGATTGAAGTCGAGGTTGCCGCGCGCAACGCCACAGCCGACACGGTCGCGCAAACGGTGTATCCGCTCGCATCGGTCGACAAGCGCAGCGCCGTGGTGCACCTTGTAAAGTCGCGTGGTCTGCGGCAGGTCATTGTGTTTTCGAACACCAAGATCGGTTGCAGCCGGCTCGCGCGCGAGCTGATCCGCGATGGGGTGAAAGCCGAGTCGATCCACGGCGATAAAAGCCAACTCGACCGCATGAAGGCTTTGAATGCGTTCAAGGAAGGCGAACTGGAAGTGCTGGTGGCGACCGACGTGGCCGCGCGCGGGCTCGATGTGGCCGGTGTGCCTTGCGTTATCAACTACGACCTTCCGCATAACGCAGAAGACTATGTCCACCGTATCGGCCGCACCGGTCGAGCGGGCGCAAGCGGTGAAGCCATCAGCTTTTTTGTTCCGGAAGAAGAACGTCTCCTGGCTGATATCGAGAAGCTGATTCGCCGTAAGATTCCACGAGGCGAGCTGGCCTTGCCGTCGGCGCCGCGACATGTACGCACGCCGCACGCGCGCAGTTCAGGCAGCGGCTATCGCTCGTCGCAGAAACCCGTCGACGACTTCTTCTACAAACCTTACGAACCGTCGGCTTCGCAGAGTCGTGACACCACGACCGCTACTGCACCGGCCGAAGTCACCCGCGACGCCGACCGCCGTCGTTCCGTGGGTGTCTTACTGGGCGGCGGCCGCCACTAATTGAACGAGTGAGCCGGGGCCGGCGTTTATGACGGGCATTGCGGTATCGGCCGCAGCCTGCATAAGCCGCTCAAGGTGTTCAGGATGCGGGGGCATGGGCCCAAAAAAATGATTGCCCTGCTGCGACTGTATGAGCAGCGTGGGGAAATTTTCAACTTCCTCATCGCCCAATAGCGTCTCGTTTTCCTCGATATCGATCCATATAAACAGATGCTGGGGCGAACGCTGGGCCAGCGCCTCGAACCCTGGGCGGTACTCGCTGCAGGTGTCGCACCAGGCTGCGCAATAGCACGCCACTACCATGCCGTCGTGGGCGGCCAGATGATTCGCCAGGAGCGATAGTTGCGTCTGGGCATCAAAGAATTTCATGGTTCTCGCGAGAGGGCGCTGCGTCGGAAATTTACGGAGTTGTCGTTCCCCACTATGATAACTTCTGTCTCATCTGGAAGGTGGCCCAATGACTGATTATCAGGTGGCTCTGCGCGACGAAAGCCCCGCCCCCAATGGCCTTGCGGCGGTGGCAACCGCTTTCAAACGTGCGTTCGTATCGCAATTGCATCCCAAGATGCTGGGCGCGATTCTGCTGCCCTTCGTCATTACGCTGCTGGGCGCCATCGTGCTTCTTTGGGCGTTCTGGTCGCCGCTTAACGACTGGCTCGCCGTGCAGTCGGCCGACTGGGGCATGGTTAACACCGTTGACTCCTGGCTGCTGGCTATCGGCCTGTTCTCGATCAAGCTCTATTTGATTCCGATACTTGCGGCGGGCATCCTCTTGCCCATGTCGGGCATCGTGGGCCTAATTATCGCGGCCGTGTTCATCATGCCTATTGTGTTGGGGCATCTCGACCGTCACAACTATTCCGGCTTGCGCCGCAACGGCAGCAACGCCACCGTGGTGAGTGGCTGGAACGCCCTCTGGGTGGGCGTCTTGTTCGTTGTGGGTTGGCTGGTCACCATGCCCTTGTGGCTCTTTCCCCCGTTTGCCGTGATTCTTCCGATCTTCTGGTGGAGCTT
>CAZPYF010000009.1:0-25199 GCA_964590015.1 uncultured Burkholderiaceae bacterium | reverse complement strand
CATGAGATTGCGCTCAAGGTTCTGGCTGATGCGTTCCTGGTTAGGCTCGATCCCCACCGCACAGTGTTCGTCGAACGCCAGGCAGGCATCACCCAGCAATTCAATGCTCTCTAGCACGTTGTGTACCATCACCGGCTTGTAAACGTTCAACTGGAAGTTGCCCTGCGTGCCGGCAAAGGCCACCGCAGCGTCATTGCCGAAGACCTGCACGCAGACCATGGTCAGTGCTTCGCACTGCGTCGGGTTCACCTTGCCCGGCATGATCGACGAACCGGGTTCGTTGTCGGGAATGACCAGTTCTCCGATACCGCAGCGCGGGCCGCTGGCCAGCCAGCGCACATCATTGGCCATTTTCATGAGCCCGCCTGCCAACGTGCGCAACGCGGCAGAAAGATTGACGAGCGCATCGTGCGCCGACAAGGCAAAGAATTTGTTGTCGGCGGAGCGGAACGGCAGCGCCGTGAGTTTGGCGATGTGGCTCGCTGCCAGATCACCGAATTCCGGGTGGGCATTCAGGCCCGTTCCCACTGCGGTGCCGCCGATGGCCAGATCGTACACGCCAGGTAATGCCGCATCGATCGCATCGAGTCCAAAGTCGATCTGGGCCACCCAGGCGCCGATCTCTTGGCCCAACGTGACCGGCGTGGCGTCCTGCAAGTGGGTGCGGCCCGTTTTCACAATGTCGTCGTACTGTGCGGACTTCTCGGCCAGGGTGTCACGTAGACGCCGTACGGCCGGTAGAAGATGCTGGTGGAGCTGGCGACCCACGGCGATATGCATGGCTGTGGGAAACGTGTCGTTCGACGACTGGCCGCGATTCACATGATCGTTAGGGTGTACCGGGGTCTTGCTGCCCCGCCGCCCGCCGGCCAGTTCGATGGCACGGTTCGAGATGACCTCATTGGCGTTCATGTTCGACTGTGTGCCCGAACCGGTTTGGAACACCACCAAAGGGAACTCGTCGTTCAGCTTGCCGGCAATGACGTCGTCTGCGGCTTGCACAATGAGTTGCGCAACATCGGCGGGCAGCTGGCCGAGGTCACCGTTGGCCATGGCCGCTGCTTTCTTCAATATGCCCAGCGAGGTGATAAGGGGCGCCTGCCAGCGGAAGCGTTCGACTCCGATCGGAAAATTGTGAATGGAACGCTGTGTTTGCGCGCCCCAATACCGATCTGCCGGAACGGCGACTTCGCCCATGGAGTCGGTCTCGATACGTGTATCAGCCATGCGGAATCCTTGATTAGGCTAGCCCGCCACCGGCTGGGCTGCCGGCTGGAGTTTTTCCGCCCAGGCCCGGGTGGCGTCGAGCATGCGATTGGCAAATCCCCATTCGTTGTCGAACCAGAGAAAAAGGTTGGCAAAGCCGTCGCCGTTGGTGCGGGTCTGGCTGCCGTCAATAATGACGGAATGGGCGTTGTGGTTGAAATCAACCGAGGCATGCGGATGGTTGGAGTACGCCACGAGCCCCGGCGAACGCAGACTGAGCGCCTTCATGGTGGAATTTAGTTCGTCGACCGGCACATCTTGGCCGAGTTGCAGCATCAGATCGATGGCCGAGACGTTAAGAATGGGCACCCGAATCGCCTTGGCTTGTACCTTGCCTTGCAGTTGCGGCAGCAGGCGCTCGACTCCCTGAGCGAGCCCGGTGGAGACGGGTACGATCGATTGCATGGCCGAACGCGTGCGCCGTAAATCTTTGTGGTGGTAGCCGTCGAGAAGCGGCTGGTCGTTCATGACCGAATGCAGGGTCGTAAGAAACGCATGCCGGACACCATAGTGCTGATCGAGGGCTGCCAAGACAGGGATGCTGGCGTTGGTGGTGCACGATGCGTTGGACACCACGATGGCATCTGCCGGAATCTCGGTTTCGTTCACGCCGTAGACAATGGTGAAGTCGACGTCTTCTGCGCTCTCGCCCGGATGCGACACGAGCAGCCGCTTGCAGCCCGCATTCAAGAAACGCTGGAACTGGTCTTTCGTGCCATAGCGGCCCGAGCATTCGAGCAGCAGGTCGATCTGCATGGCGGCCCAGTCGACATCCTCGGGCTCGGTGGCGTGCGTGACCGGTATGTCGCGCCCATTCACCCGCAGGCCGTGTTCGCTCTGTTCGACCGTACCGTGGAAAATGCCGTGGGTGGAGTCGAACTGCGATAGATAGGCCATGGTGGCCAAGTCGGACGGCTCGTTGATCGCGACGATCTCTATGCGGTCTTGCAGACCCGCCTCGTAAAGCGCACGCAGCACGCAGCGCCCGATGCGCCCATAGCCGTTTATAGCGATGCGAAGGGGGGGGAAAGCCGCGTCGGAGGTCGAGTCAAGCGTCATGTGTGCCATATAGAGGTGTAACGTAATCCACTACATGATAACGCCAGGCACGGCCTGCGGCTCATGCCACGCCGGGCTGCCCCTTCACCCTCAATACTGATAGCTGTAGTTCAGCTGCAAGACGTTCAGCCCGGGATTCGGTCGTTTGATGCCGGCGTTTGAATAATGTGAAAAGCGCACACTCAGACGACTGTTCTCGTTCAGATGCATGCCCACGCCGATATGGTCGCCGAACTGAAAGGCCGTACTGATGTTCTTATTGGCGAAGCGCGTATGCGAGAACGCCGTAGCGCCGATACCTGCTTCGACATAGTAGCGGTCCGACCAGGTCCAGCGCAGTAGCGGAATGGCGCTGAGCTGCCATACACTGCCTCGCTCACGTGAACCGTTCGCATGCCAGTAGGCAACCCCCAGTTCGCCGAGCAGGTCGAGGCGACTGCCGCCTTCGAAACGATGGGTCCATACCGACGGCGATTCCCATGCGAGCTCAGCGCGCTGGTAATGCTCGCCGGCTCCAAGACGCAGCCCAAGGGCCGGAGCGCTGTAGAGTTCCTGCGCGGCCGCAGGAGCAGCCAAGCCAAGGGTTGCTGCGGCCAATCCGGCTGCGATGGTGCTATGGAATACGTTTCGATGTTTCATGAAGTGCTCTTCTTATTAGTTCACCTTACGGCCCAGCCGCCGCCCAACGAACGGTAGAGCTGAACCAGATTCAACAGATCAAGCCTGGGAAGAAACGACCACACACCGCTGCCGCCACGCCTGACAAATCAGCACTTGCCGTGCCGGCTGAGCCCGTCATAACGATACGCGGGAAGAAAGCTGCACGGGCCGCGCCGATGTTGCCATTGGCCGCTCTGATCTCGTGCTCGGCAGCCACCACGTCGGGGCGATGCAGCAGCACTTCGCTGGGCAGCCGTGCGGGCACATCGGCCAGCTTCACCACGGAGCGAGCGTCGGCACCGGGCGGCAGGAATGGTGCCTGCGCTTTCCGCCTCGGTCTTCAAGCTCGTTGCGCCTTTTCGGCGGCCATCCATAACAGCATGCAATCGCGTGCTCGTTGACGCAGCAGCGTTGCGGTGGCGCGGCATGCGTCGGTGAGCGTCATCGGCCCAGGCAGCACGCTGAAGGCGGCCGTAATGCCGGCTGCATAAAGTTCGTCATAGCCGTCGCCCAGTGATCCAGCCAGAGCAATAACCGGAATCCCTTTGCTGCGCGCGTGACGCGCCACGCCGGCCGGTGTTTTTCCCAGCAAGGTTTGCCGATCCATACGACCCTCGCCGGTAAACACAAGCGTTGCACCTGTAAGCGCTTCGTCGAGGCCCGCGAGTTCGGCAATCAGTTCGACCCCGGGGCGGAACTCCGCCTGAAAGAAGGTCTTGATC
This sequence comes from uncultured Burkholderiaceae bacterium, assembly GCA_964590015.1. Classification (GTDB taxonomy): domain Bacteria; phylum Pseudomonadota; class Gammaproteobacteria; order Burkholderiales; family Burkholderiaceae_B; genus Yanghanlia. The sequence goes on along the minus strand of CAZPYF010000009.1, from coordinate 21,492 downwards.
ACATAACCCAGGCCGCCCGCAGCGCCGGTGCCCGGTGTGACGGCTTCGTCGCGGCCCGTGGCATGCGTACAGACCTTTGCAAAGCGAGCCAGCGCCTTGTCGAGGAAGTCGACGTCCTGTTCAGACGCCCCTTTCTGCGGCCCAAAGATGGCGGCCGCGCCGCGCTCGCCGCACAGCGGGTTATCGACATCGACCGCAATTTCGAAGTGGACATCGGCTAGCCGCGAGTCAAGCCGCCGGGTGTCGACATTTGCCAGCCGGTGTAGCGGCCCGCCTCCGGGCGGTAGCTCGCCGCCCTGGTCGTCGAATAAGTGGCCACCCAACGCCTGGAAAAGGCCGGCACCCCCGTCGGTGGTGGCGCTACCGCCGAGACCCAACACAATGCGGCGCGCGCCCGCATCAAGGGCGCACAGCACCAGTTCGCCCACGCCGTATGTCGAAGCCCGCAGGGCATTACGCGCTTCAGGGGCAATGCGCTCAAGGCCTGCGGCCTCGGCCATTTCAATAAACGCCGTGGCGTTGTCGAGCCAACCCCACGAGGCTTCGCACGGCTGCCCGTTGGCATCGCGTACGGTGGCCCGTCGGCGCTGCCCGCCTGTGGCGGCCAACACGGCCGCAAGCGAGCCCTCGCCCCCATCGGCCATCGGCACACATGCGACGTCGGCGTGAGGCGCCGCGTGCTGTACACCTTCTGCGATAGCCGCCGCCACATCGGCGGCGCTAAGGCTTTCCTTGTACGAATCGGGTGCCACCACGACCCGCAGCGGGCCCGCCTGGCTCATACATTCGCCCCCGGCGCGGCTATCGGTTTGCCGGAGCCGCCTGCAAGCACATTCCGAGGTTGCCCGGCGGCGAAGGCTTCGACGTTATCGATGAGTTGGTCGGCCAAAGCCTGGCTGGCTTCCGAACTTGCCCAGGCGACGTGGGGCGTGAGAATGAAGTTGGGCAGATCGAGCAGTTGCATGAGCGGGTGATCGGCGGGAGGGGGTTCGGGTACGGTGACATCAATGCCGGCACCGCTGATCTGGCCCGTACGCAGTGCCTTGGTGAGTGCGAGGTCGTCGATGAGGGCGCCGCGCGCGGTGTTGATGATAATGGGTTTGCGCGCCATCTTGGCGAACTCGGCTTCACCCAGCAGATGATGGGTGTGCTCGTTCAGCGGGCAATGCAAACTGATAATGTCACTTTCCGCCAGAACGGTGTCAAAGGGCGTGTACAACGCGCCCATATCATTCCGGCCCTTATGCGCGGCGAACTTCACTTTCATGCCCAGCGCCCGGCCGATCTGGCCTACCGCCTGCCCAAGCGTTCCGGCACCCACGATGCCCAAGGTGGAGCCTGCCAGGTCGCGTACCGGGAAGTCGAAGTAACAGAACTGAGCGGCCTCTTGCCAACGCCCGGCCTGCACCGACTGCCGGTAGGGAATAAGGCTTCGTTGAAGCGCAAAGATCAATGCGAAAACATGCTCGGGAACGGTGCGCACGGCATAGCCCCGTATGTTCGACACGATGATACCGCGCTCGTTGCATGTCTTGAGATCAACGTTGTCGCTGCCGGTGGCCGCCAGCGCGATCATTTTCAGGCGCGGAGCGCCCTCGAGTTCTTTGCTGCCAAGGCGGACCTTGTTCACGATGACGATGTCGGCATCGGCAATACGCTCGGCGACCTGTTCGGGCGCGGTGCGTGCATGCAGTTCAAGCGTGTGAGGGAACGACGGCTCACGCAGCAGGGTATGCGGCGGCACGGTGTCGCGGTCGAGAAATACGACTTTCAGGGCGGATTGGGGCATGGGTCTCCTCTTGTTGTGAAGTCTTTATTGGTTGGATGATGCAGTTTTTGCCGATCCGATATAGTTATAGCTTTAAAACGGTCGTCGATGTTTGCGGCGGGCCATTCCTCTTCTATGGAACACGTCATGAGCGGTACACGCCTACCCCCCGTATATCCCCTTACCGACTTTTTTCGCAATCCCGACCGTGGTTTCTTTCGACTGTCAGACGATGGCAACTGGCTTGCGTTCATGCAGCCGGTATCGTTCGACGACGGCCCTGCGCGGATGAACATTTTTGTGCAGGCGCTCGAAGGCAGCGAGCCCGTAGGCGAAGCGCGCTGCCTCACGCGTGAAACCGAACGCGACATCGCCGAGTATTACTGGAAAGGGTCCGACATTCTTCTGTACGCCAAAGACTTCGAAGGCGACGAGAACTTTCATGTCGTAGCCGTCGACGTGGGCAGCGGATCGGTTTCCGACCTCACTCCCTACCCTGACACGCGTGCCGGCATTGCCGACGAACTCTACGACGACCCCAATCATGTCCTCATCGCCCACAATCAGCGCGACGCCCAATCGTTCGATGTCTACCGGGTGAATGTTCGTAGCGGCGAGGAAACGCTGATTGCCGAGAACCCCGGCAACGTAATCGCCTGGCACACCGACCATCATGGCCGGGTGCGCGCGGCCACGCTCAGCGACGGCTTGAACACCACCCTGCTCTATCGCGAAACGGAAGCCGACGAGTTCCGCCCGATTATCACCACCGACTTTCGCAGCACTGTCAGCCCAGAGCTTTTCACCTTTGATGATCGCTGCTTCTATGCCCTCAGCAACAGGGGTCGCGATTGCCTCGCGTTGGTCATTATCAATCCAGACAACCCTGACGACGAGCAGCTCGTCTATGAAGCCGATGGTGTCGACCTCGACGGCGTCGGATATTCCAGATTAAGGCACGTGCTCACCGCGGCCGTTTTCCAGACGGATCGGGTGAAGTACCACTTTTTCGATCAGCAAGCGGCTGAACGTCATCTGCGCGTCTCAGAGAGCCTTCCCGGTTACGACATTGCGCTGCAAAGCGGCACGCGCGACGAACGCAAGTTCATCGTGGCCGCGTACAACGATCGCACTCCCGGCAGTCGGTATATCTACGATGACGAGACGGGTGGCCTCACAAAACTGGCCGACATCAATCCAGCCCTGCCTGAAGAAGACATGGCTCAGGTTCAGCCCATACAGTACACATCGCGCGATGGGCTCACCATACACGGCTACCTAACCTTGCCCCCGGGTCGTGAGCCCCGTGATTTGCCGTGCATCATCAACCCACATGGCGGGCCGTGGGCGCGCGACGGGTGGGGGTTCAATTCCGAGGCGCAGTTTCTTGCCAATCGGGGCTACTGCGTATTGCAGATGAACTTTCGCGGTTCCACCGGATACGGCCGCAGCTTCTGGGAAGCCGGTTTCGGGCAATGGGGCCTGGCCATGCAGGACGACATCACCGACGGCGTGCAGTGGCTTATCGAGCAAGGCATCGCAGATCGCAACCGCATCGCGATTTATGGCGGCAGCTACGGCGGCTATGCAGTGCTTTCCGGAATCACCCGCACGCCCGAGCTCTATGCCGCGGCCGTCGACTTCGTGGGCGTGTCGAACCTGTTGACCTTCCTGAATACCATTCCCCCGTACTGGAAGCCCTTGCTTGAAAAGATGTACAGCATGGTCGGGCATCCCGAGAAAGACCGCGAACGGCTCGAAGCCACGTCACCGGCTCTGAATGCGCAACACATTCGCACGCCGCTGTTCATCGCTCAAGGAGCCAATGACCCGCGCGTGAATAAAGATGAGAGCGACCAAATGGTTGCCGCGCTGCGATCACGGGGTGTGGATGTGGAATATATGGTGAAACAGAACGAAGGCCATGGCTTTCATAACGACGAGAACAAGTTTGAGTTCTATGAGCGTATGGAAGCGTTTTTATCCAGGCATCTGGGTAACACCAGTGCCTGAACGTCAACCTGGAGCATTATGTTGAAACTCTATTACATGCCGGGCGCCTGCCCGCTTGCCACCCATATTGTGCTGGAGTGGCTCGGCGTTCCGTATGAAACTCAAGCCGTGCCTCGGGCCGAACTGAAGCAGCCCGCTTTCCTGGCGTTGAATCCCGTTGGGTCTGTGCCGGTGCTCACCGATGGCGATCTGGTATTGACTCAGAGCGTCGCGATTCTGGAATATCTGGCCGAAAAGCATCCCGAAGCCGGCCTGATGCCTACCGACATTATCGAACGCGCGGAAACTCGCCGCTGGCTCGCCTTTGTGAACGCCGATTTGCATAAATCATTCGGCCTGGTGTTTGGCAAGGCCGCTTACGCAGACGACACGGCGGTGCAGGATGCGATTGCGGCAGGCGGCACGGCAAAGGCTCTACAGCTGTTCAAGATCATCGACAAGCAGCTCGAAGGCCGTGAATGGGTCACGGGTACGCGCTCGCTAGTTGACCCCTACCTTTTCACTATCATAGGGTGGGCCCACAAGCTTGGGTTCGATATGTCTGAGCTGCGTAATCTCGGTGCGTTTCACGAGCGCTTGAAAACCGATGCGGGTGTGCAAGCTGCACTGAAGGCCCAGGGCCTCGTGTAAGGCGGATACGCCCCAACGGTTCTACGCCGCCCGGCCATGATGACCGGGCGGTTTTTTTGCGGGCACAGGTGCCCAGCTCTTGGGCTCAAGCCCCTAGATAGGCTTTGCGTACGTCGTCGTTGGTAAGGAGGTTCTGCCCGGTATCGTGCAGTACGACCTTGCCCGTTTCCAGCACATAGCCACGATCAGCCACCTGCAGCGCCTTGTGAGCATTCTGCTCGACAAGGAATACCGTTACGCCCTGCTCGCGGATGGTTCGAATGATATCGAAGATCTGCGCAATGATGAGGGGCGCGAGACCCAGCGTAGGCTCATCGAGCAGCAGGAGTTTGGGTTGGGTCATGAGGGCTCGCCCAATCGCCAACATCTGCTGCTCGCCCCCCGACATGGTTCCGGCTCGTTGGCTCGCGCGTTCGCGTAGCCGTGGAAACAGCTCGTATACCCGCTCCAGGCCCGCTGCGATCTCTTCACGATTCAGAAAGAAACCGCCCATCATCAGGTTTTCAGACACCGACAGATCGGGGAAGACGCGGCGCCCTTCGGGCGATATGGCGATGCCCCGCTGCATGATGGTGTGGGTGGCGCTCTGAGTGATGTCTTCGCCCAAGAACTCGACCGTGCCGCTGCGCGCACGCGGCGAGCCGCATACGGTCATGAGCAACGTGGTCTTGCCGGCCCCGTTGGCACCGATAAGCGTGACGATTTCGCCCTCGTTGACCTCGACTGAAACATCGTTCAAGGCTTGAATGGCACCATAGTAGGTGTGTATGTTCTGCAGCTTGAGCACTACTCTTCCCCCAGGTATGCCTTGATCACGCGTGGATCATTTCGGACTTCTTCCGGTATGCCGGTGGTGATGGGCTTACCGTGCTCCATGACCATGATACGGTCGGAGACCCCCATCACCAGGCTCATGTCGTGCTCGATGAGCAGCACGGCCACGTCGAACTCGCGGCGCAACTGGTCGATGAGTTGTTGAAGATCACGCTTCTCTTGGGGATTCAGGCCCGCCGCCGGCTCATCGAGCATGAGCAGGCGAGGCTGGGTGATCATGCAGCGGGCAATCTCGAGGCGGCGTTGATGGCCATAGGCGAGGTTGCCGGCCTCGCGATTGGCATACTCGCGGATATCCATGAAGTCGAGCCAGCGGGCCGCTTCAGCGAGGGCCTGGACTTCGGAGCGGCGAAATGCCGGGGTTTTCAGCAGACCCGCCGTTAGGCTGGTGTTGATGTGCGAATGCTGCGCCACCAGCAGGTTTTCAAGCACCGTGAGGCTCTTGAAGAGCCGAACGTTCTGGAACGTGCGAACCAGCCCTTCACGGGCCACTTTGTGGCTGGGCATGCCGTGTATGGGCTTGCCATCCATCGTGATGACGCCGGTGGTGGGCTTGTAGAAGCCGCCCACGCAATTGAAAACCGTGGTCTTGCCCGCGCCGTTCGGCCCGATGATGGCAAAGACTTCATCTTCATGTACCTCGAACTTCACGCCGTCGACCGCCAACAGGCCGCCGAAGCGCATGGTGAGATCCGATACTTCCAGCAGGACCTTGCTCATTGTTTCAACTCCACATGCGGACGCTTCATGGGCAGCAGGCCTTGCGGACGCCACATCATCATCAGGACCATCACCAGACCGAAGATCATCATTCGGTACTCTGCAAACTCGCGCGCCACTTCAGGCAACACGGTGAGCACGATGGCGGCGAGTATCACGCCGACCTGAGATCCCATTCCACCCAGCACAACGATGGCAAGAATCAGTGCAGACTCCAGGAAAGTGAACGATTCCGGGTTGACCAGGCCCTGGCGAGCGGCAAAGAATGCGCCGCCGAATCCGGCGAACACAGCGCCCATGGTAAAGGCCGACAATTTGATATTGGTGGGATTCAGACCTAGCGAACGGCATGCGATTTCATCTTCACGCAGGGCTTCCCACGCGCGCCCGATGGGCATGCGTATCACCCGGTTCGAGACGAACAGCGTGATGAGAGCCAGGGCCAACGCCATCAGGTACAGATAGATGATGACGTCCATATTGTCGAACTGCCATCCCATGAACTCATGAAACGTGGTTTCGCCCTCGGCCGCGCGGCGGGCCATGGGCATGCCAAACACCGTAGGCTTTGGAATACCTGAGATTCCATCGGGGCCGCCGGTGACTTCATAAAGGTTGATGAGCAACAGCCGAATGATCTCGCCGAACCCCAAGGTAACGATGGCGAGATAGTCGCCCCGCAGACGCAGAACCGGGAAGCCCAGCAGGTAGCCGAACAACCCCGCCATTGCACCCGCGAGCGGCAGCGCTTCCCAGAAGCCCCAGCCGGCCCAGTGGTAGAGCAAGGCATAGGTGTACGCCCCTACCGCGTAGAAGCCCACGAACCCCAAGTCGAGAAGGCCCGCGAAGCCCACCACAATATTCAGGCCGAGGCCCAGCATGATGTAGATCAGCACCAGCGTGGCGATGTCGACTTCAGCCCGGCCGGTAAAGAAGGGCCAGACGAGCGCGATGGCGATGAGCAGGAAGATGGCCGCACGACGCGACTTGTCGTTCAGCACGGGCATGCTGAGTTTACGGCCGCTACGACCAAGGATATTTCTGATGGTAGGCCGTATGAAGGCCTGGAAGACGAAAACAATCGCCATGCCGATCAGCACCATGTCCCATTCGGGCTCGATATGGGTTTCCATGCCGCTGCGCACGATCTGCAGCCCGAATACGGGCGCAATGATCACCCCGGCCATGATCGCCGCGATGATGGCGTTCTTGATGTGACTGAACATTACACTTTTTCCACTTCGGGTTTACCAAGTAGCCCTGTCGGCCGGAACAGAAGAATCAGGACCAGCAGACTGAAGGCAACGATATCCTTGTACTGGGATGAGATATACGCCGCAGCGAATGTCTCGGCCAGGCCAAGCAGCACGCCACCGAGCATGGCGCCCGGGATACTGCCGATACCGCCCAGCACCGCCGCCGTAAAGGCCTTGATGCCCGCGAGGAAACCAATGAATGGATTGAGTTTGCCGATAGCCAGTGCAATGAGCACACCGCCCACCGCGGCCAGCATCGCGCCGACCACGAAAGTGAACGAGATGATGCGGTTGGTGTCGATGCCCAACAGATTGGCCATGCGCAAATCTTGGGAACATGCGCGCGATGCACGGCCCATACGGGAATGCTTGATATACATGTGCAGCATGAACATCAGCACGACCGTGACCAGAATGATCATGATGCGCGAATAAGGCGCAGTAATCGTGTAGTCGAACATCTCGACCTGAAAAGAGCCGGTGACGAGCGCCGGCACGGCCATGTCTCGGGCGCCTTGCCCGACAGCGACCCAGTTCTGCAGGAAAATCGACATGCCGATTGCCGAAATCAGCGGCACCAGGCGCGGGCCGCCACGCAGCGGCGCGTAGGCCACCTTTTCAATGGCATAGCCGTACACCGCCGTGACCAACATGGACACAACCAGCATGATGAGAATGATGAGTGCGACGGGAATGCCCGTACTGACACCGATGGCGGAAAGTGCAACTAGCCCCACGTAGGCGCCGATCATATAGACCTCGCCGTGAGCAAAGTTGATCATCCCGATGATGCCATAGACCATCGTGTAGCCAATGGCAATCAACGCGTAAATAGCGCCGAGCGACAGCCCATTGAAGAACTGTTGCAATAGTTGGGGTATGAATTCGGACATAAAACGAAGTTCCACGACGCCGGCCCGCGGTTCAGCAGCCGGCCAGGAAAGAAAAAAGGCCCCTGGGAAGCCTCGGGCGAGTCACGGCATCGCTTGAATTTGCGCCTGCGTGCGATCCGACTCGTACGGAGCTTCCCCGGCCGTTGTACGGCCGGGGCGCTATATGCTGCGGTTTACTTCTCGAGCTGGTTCATCTTGCCCTGGTCGTCGACCTTATAAACAGCGAATTCGAACTCTTTCAGATCGCCCTTCTCGTCGTATTCGACTTTGCCGATGGCGGTATTGAAACTAGCCGAGTGCATGTGGTCGGCAACTTTGTCGGGGTCTTCACCCACAGCCTTGATACTTTCGACCAGAATTTGCACGGCCGCGTAGGCCGGCATGGCGAACGCACCGTCGGGGCTGCGCTTGTACGTCTTGAAGTTTTCGAGGATCTTCTCGTTTCCGGCCAGCTTCGTGAAGTCAGCAGGCAGGGTCACCAGCAGATCTTTGGCAGCGGGGCCGGCAATGGCGATCAGGTCGTCGTTAGCAACGCCTTCAGGGCCCATGAACTGCGTTTGCAGGTCTTGCTCACGCGCCTGGCGCAGCAACAGACCGAGCTCGGCGTGGTAGCCACCGAAGTAGATCAGGTCGGAGCCGGTGGACTTCAGCTTGGTGATGACGGCCGAGTAATCGCTGTCGCCCACGTTGATGCCTTCAAACAAAGACACTTCGACGCCCTCTTTCTTCAGGCTCTCGCGCACTTGAGTGGCGATGCCGCTGCCGTATGTCTGCTTGTCGTGCAGAATGGCAACCGATTTGGGCTTGAGCGTACTGGCGATATAGCTAGCGGCGAACGGGCCTTGCTGGACGTCGCGGCCGATGGTGCGGAAGAAGTAATGCGGTTTGATGGTGTCAGTGACCAGGGGCGATGTGGCTCCCGGAGTAATAGCGACGATACCTTCGTTCTCGTAGACGTTGACCGCCGGCACGGTAGTACCTGAGCAGGCATGGGCCACTGCAAACTTGGCGCCGGCGTTTACCACGCGGTTGGCCGCGGGTACGGCCTGCTTGGGCTCGCAGCCGTCGTCGATGAGCAGCGGTTCAAGTTTTTTGCCGTTAATGCCGCCTTCGGCATTGAAGGCTTCGATGGCGGTGAGAGCGCCGGCCTGAATCTGGTCACCGTATTGGGTGGCGGGACCGGTCATGGGTTGGGGAATGCCGATCTTGATGGTTTCGGCATACACGCCGCCTGCAAAGGCCAGGGCACCTAAGGCCACGGCCAGCGGCTTAACTCGGATAAATGACTTCATGCCTGCGGGTCTCCAAATTTATATAGTCGGGAGTGGTTGTCACGTCTCGACTGAAATTGTTACTACAACTGACGCATGATGGTTGCGGCCCGCATATTCTCCGGGTTGTATCGGCAGGCTGTCACTACGGGTATCCCCTAGAATCAGTACTTATGCTCACCCCTTCCCTATGAGGCTTCAGGATAATTCTTTCGACAGCTCGGCTGCCCGTCGCGCCGCAGCGTGCATGGCGGCTTGCACTGTACCGCTGAAATCACGTTCCTGGAACACCTGCAGCGCCGCTGCGGTAGTACCCCCCTTTGACGTGACGCGCTCACGCAGTACCGAGAGATCGTCGGCGGACAGCCCGGCAAGCTGGGTGGCCCCAGTGACTGTAGCCAACGCCAACCGCCTGGCCTGCGCCGGCTCCATACCTTGGTCGACGGCTGCCGCGATCATGGATTCGAGAAACAGGAACACATAAGCGGGCCCGCTACCCGACAAGGCCGTGACCACATCGAGCGCGGAGTCGTCTTTAACCCACACGACTTCACCGACTGCCTTGAAAAGTTGCTCGATCTGCGCCTTCTCAGCGTCTGACACGCCGTCGGCCGCCAACAGCCCTGTCGCGCCTGCCGCGATCAGTGCCGGCGTGTTGGGCATGCTTCGGATCACGCGGCGCCAGGGAAGCTCGGGTGAACCCAGCCATTGACCTAAGGTCGCGGCCGAAATGCCGGCGGCAATACTGACGACCAGCGTATCGGGTTGCAGGTAGGGCCGCAGCGACGCCACGGCGTCTTTCATGAACTGCGGCTTGACCGCCAATACCCAGACACGGCGCTCGCGCAAGCGTTCGTCGGGCGCGGAGGCCGTTGTGCAGCCCTGTTCAGCCCACGATTCAAGTGCCGACGGATCGATATCGACGACATGTACGTCGTGCGCGCCACAGCGCTTGCCGATGAGGCCGGAGCCAAGCGCGGAAGCCATGTTGCCTCCGCCGATGAATGCAATGGTGAGTTCTAAGGTCATGGCGGCCATTGTACGTATGCGTGCGTGAATGGGCGGGTATTTTACGTTACGTGGTTCCGTGTGGCGCTTTCATGATCATGTCATTAATATCCGGTAGATTGCCTCACTCATTGCATTGGGGTATTAAGTGGAATCCCTTCTTAGCCCGTCACCGACGTTACACAGGAGAACCATTATGAAGTTAAAGCTCGTCGCCCTTTCCCTGGCCGGCCTCATTGCCGGCATCGGAAGCGCTCAAGCCGCCACGGAGATCACCTTCTGGCACTCAATGGAGGGCGCGCTGGGTGAGCGTGTTTCTGAACTGGTGCAGGGCTTCAACAAAAGCCAGTCCGACTACGTGGTGAATGCGGTCTACAAAGGCGCATACGGTGAGTCGATGAACGCCGGTATTGCGGCGTTCCGAGCCGGCAACGCCCCCGACATTCTGCAAGTCTTCGAGGTCGGTACCGCCACCATGATGCATGCCAAAGGCGCCGTTAAGCCCGTGCAGCAGATGGCGCAAGAGGCGGGTGATCCCATCGACTCCAAGGATTTCCTGGGCGCTGTGGCGGGGTACTACTCGTCGGCAGACGGCCAACTGGTGTCCATGCCGTTCAACAGCTCCACGCCCGTTCTTTACTACAACAAAGACGCGTTCAAGAAAGCGGGGCTCGACCCAGAGAATCCTCCCAAAACCTGGAAGGACGTGGCCGAGGCCGGCAAGAAGCTGCGCGAAGCCGGAATGGAATGTGGCTACACCACCGGCTGGCCCTCGTGGATTCAGCTCGAGACATTCGCCGCCTGGCACAACCTTCCGTTTGCCACACAAAACAACGGGTTCGATGGCCTGAATGCACAACTCAGTGTTGATGAGCCGGGGTTTGTGAAGCACTTCGATTTCCTCGCGCAGATGCAGCGCGACGGCTCCTTCACCTATGGTGGGCGTGGCGATGCCTCGAATGCGCTGTTCACGTCCGGTAAATGCGGCATGTTCACGGGTTCCAGTGGTTCACGCGCCAACATCATGCGCACCGGCGAGTTCGAGTTCGGCACCACCTCGCTGCCCTACCATGACGACATCGATGGCGCGCCGCAGAACACCATCATTGGGGGGGCATCGCTGTGGGTGTTCGCTGATAAATCGCCGGAAACCTACAAGGGCGTCACGAAGTTCTTCAAGTATTTGTCTAGCCCCGAGATGGCCGCGAAGTGGCACCAAGAGACGGGCTACGTGCCGGTCACCAAAGCAGGCTACGAGGTCACGAAGGAATCCGGCTTCTACGACAAGAACCCCGGCACCGACGTGGCAGTGCGCCAGCTCGACGCCGACACCACCGAGCATTCACGCGGTGTGCGCCTTGGCTTCCTGCCCCAGATTCGTGAGGCGGCAGAAGGCGAAATGGAACGCATCTTTGCCGGCGAAGTTAAGGCTGAAGAAGGCATGAAGCGCATCGCGGAACGGGGTAACGCGTTGCTGCGCCGATTTGAGTCGAGCGTCAAATAAGCCCGGCTGGTCTAGAATCACCGTGAACGGCAGGTTGTTGTAGCCGTTCACGGTTTTTTTTTCGTGGCTGGAAATGGAAAAACGCGTCGTCTTCAAGCACAAATTATTGCCCTACCTGCTGGTCGCTCCTCAGCTGGCGGTCACGCTCGTGTTTTTCTTTCTGCCGGCCGGCCAAGCCATGTGGCAAGCGTTTCATCTGGAAGACCCATTCGGTCTTTCGTCGCAGTTTGTTGGGTTCGAGAACTTCCGCGAACTGTTTCAGAGTCGCGAGTATTTAGGCTCGTTTAAGGTCACGGCGGTATTCTCTATTCTGGTGGCGTCGCTCGGTCTCAGTGTTTCGCTCGTGCTGGCCGTGATGGCGAACCGGGTGGTACGCGGAGCTGCGTTTTACCGCAATTTATTGATCTGGCCGTATGCGGTGGCCACGGCTGTGGCCGGTGTGCTGTGGCTGTTCCTCTTCTCACCGGCCGTGGGTATTCTTGCCGTCTACATGATGGAAGCCGGTTGGGCATGGAATCCTCGCCTGAGCGCGAACGATGCCATGATGCTGGTGGTTTTGGCCGCTGTATGGAAGCAAATTTCCTATAACTTTCTTTTCTTCCTGGCCGGCTTGCAGGCTATTCCTGCGTCGTTGCTGGAAGCGGCCGCCATTGACGGCGCCAGCCCGTGGCGGCGGTTCCGAACCATTGTCTTTCCGCTCCTGGCGCCCACCACCTTCTTTCTGCTGGTGGTCAATGTCATCTACGCATTCTTCGACACCTTTGCGATTATCGACATCATGACGCAGGGCGGCCCGGGCAACGCTACATCGATCCTGGTTTATCAGGTCTATACGACGGGGTTCAAAGGCCTGGATATCGGCTCTTCAGCCGCGCAGTCGGTCATCCTCATGTTCATTGTGGTCGTGCTTACCGTTGCGCAGTTCCGATACATTGATCGAAAGGTTTCTTACTAGTGCACATGCCCTATCCTGAGCTCGCCCTACCTGCCCACAGCGGCAACCGGAAAGCGCCATGATCGAGCGCCGGCCTCTTCTTGATGCGTTCTCGCATGCGATCTTGTTGCTGGGTGTCGCTACGATCGCCTTTCCGCTCTATGTGGCCTTTGTGGCGTCGACCCAAACGGCACAAGAGGTGGCGCGTGCGCCGATGTCATTGATTCCGGGGCGCCACTTCATCGATAACTACCTGGCCGTGCTGACCGGCGAAGGCGGCGCGCCCGATGTGGCCCGCATGATGTGGGTCAGCACGGTTATGGCGCTGGTTATCGCCATAGGGAAGATCGTCATCTCGATATTGTCGGCGTTTGCAGTGGTGTATTTCCGGTTCCCGCTGCGCATGTTCTTCTTCTGGATGATCTTCGTTACGTTGATGTTGCCGGTGGAAGTTCGCATCACGCCCACCTACGACGTCGTGGCAGACTTGGGCCTGCTCGACACGTATACCGGCCTTACGCTGCCGCTCATTGCCTCCGCGACCGCCACTTTCCTCTTCAGGCAATTCTTTCTTACGGTGCCCGACGAATTGATCGAAGCCGCTCGCATTGATGGTGCTGGGCCTATGCGCTTCTTCAAGGACATCTTGCTGCCACTGTCAAAAACCAGTATTGCCGCGCTCTTCGTGATTCAGTTCATCTATGGCTGGAATCAGTACCTCTGGCCCCTTATCATGACCACCACTGAAGAGATGTACCCGATTGTTGTGGGTATCAAGCGGATGATCGCAGGCGGTGATGCCGTCACGGAGTGGAACTTGGTCATGGCCACTGCATTGCTTGCCATGCTGCCGCCGGCGTTGGTGGTCCTGTTCATGCAGCGCTGGTTTGTGAGAGGTCTGATTGACTCGGAAAAATGAAGAAGAACAACGCCTGGGGCGTGCATAGCATATGGCAACACTGAGACTAAAAGAGGTCGGGAAAACGTACCCCGGCGACGTAACCGTGATTCAGGGGCTCAACGTGCAGGTCGAGCACGGCGAGTTCATCGTGATCGTGGGCCCGTCGGGGTGTGGCAAGTCGACTTTGCTGCGTATGGTGGCAGGCCTTGAAACCGTTACTCAAGGCCAGATCCTGATCGGCGGCACGGTCGTGAACGACCTCGAACCGGCCGAACGCGATATTGCCATGGTGTTTCAGAACTATGCGCTCTACCCGCACATGTCGGTGTACGAGAACATGGCCTATGGCCTGAAGATTCGCGGGCTCACCAAGGCGGAAATCCGCGAACGGGTGCAGATGGCCGCTGATATTCTCGAAATCGGCCTGCTGCTCGAACGCCGGCCGCGCCAGCTTTCGGGCGGACAGCGCCAACGTGTGGCCATGGGCCGGGCGATCGTGCGCGAGCCCAAGGTGTTCCTCTTCGATGAGCCATTATCGAACCTGGATGCCAAGCTGCGCGTTCAGATGCGCCTCGAAATTCAGAAGTTGCACCGACGGCTGGGTACCACCAGCCTGTATGTCACGCACGATCAGGTCGAGGCCATGACCTTGGCACAGCGCATGATCGTGATGAACCGCGGTGTTGCAGAGCAGATCGGCACCCCCGCAGAGGTCTTTGAGCGGCCGGCCTCCACCTTCGTGGCCAGCTTTATCGGCTCTCCGCCCATGAATTTGGTGCCGGTACGGGTCGATACGCTGCGCCGAGTGCGCGACGACAAGGGGGTGGGCTTGAATGTGCCCGGTCGGCTCGTGCCGGCCAGTATCGAAGACCGCGAATGTTATATGGGCATGCGCCCCGAACACATGCGCCTGCATACGGCGGGTATCCCGATGGAAGTCGAGATGATCGAGATTCTGGGTTCCGAGCAACTCGTGCATGGGCGGCATGGTGACACCCCCATTGTGGTGCGCTGCTCAGTGGCCGAAACGCGCAAGAATCCGCTCGCCATTGGTGAAACCATCGAGGTGGGCGACGATGGGCAGCATCCGCTGCACTGGTTCGACAAGGAAACGGGCCGGCGCATCGAAACGGAATAGGCGTCACCGGGCTGCAGCAAGCCCCTGATGTCAGCGAACACGCCACCCCGCTGACCCATAAAAAAGAGCCAGGGCTTGCATGCACTGGCTCTTTAAATGATGCGGCGGGCCTGAGAAGGCCGCACCGCTCACGCATGAACTTATTTGTAGACTTCCTTGCTGCCGTCTTTCTTCCACGTGAAGATGTCGAAGCGGAAGTTCTTCAGGTCGCCCTGGTCGTCCCATGACAGTTCGCCGATGGGTGTATTGACCGAATTGGCGTGCAGCCAGTCGGCAACCTTTTCGGGGTCGTCTTCGCCCGCACCCTTGATGCCTTCAGCAATGGCCTTGGTCGCCGAGAAGGCGGTGAGCTGGAATGCCCCACCCGGATCACGATTCTTGTCTTTGAACGCCTTGACCACGTCGGCGTTGTCGGGATCTTGGGTAAAGTCGGCCGGCAGAGTGACCAGCATGCCGTCGACCGATGCGCCGGCAATGGCGTTGATGTCGGGATTCCCCACACCTTCAGGCCCCATGAACTTCACGTTGAGGCCTTGCTCAGCGCCTTGACGCAACAGCAGGCCCATTTCGGGGTGGTAGCCGCCGTAGTACACGAAGTCGGCTCCGCTGCTGCGGATCTTGGTGATTACGGCCGAGTAGTCGCTGTCGCCCGCGTTGATGCCTTCAAACATGGGTACCTCGACGCCGGCTTTTTCGAGCTCCGAACGTACTGCCGAGGCGATACCTTGCCCATAGGACTGTTTGTCGTGCAGCACGGCAACGGCTTTGGGCTTGATGGTGTTCACAATGAACTCGGCTGCGGCCGGGCCTTGCTGATCGTCACGACCGATGGTGCGGAAGATCATGTGATAGTTCTTGCCGTCGGTGACTGCCGGAGCCGTGGCCGAGGGCGAGATCATGAGCACGCCTTCACTGTCGTAAATGTTGGTGGCGGCGATGGTGGCGCCCGAGCACACGTGGCCTACGACATAGTGAATATCGTCGTTCACCACGCGGTTAGCCACTACAGGGCCTTGCTTGGGTTCGCAGCCGTCGTCCATCGTGACCGTTTCGAGCTGCTTGCCTAGCACGCCGCCCGAAGCATTGATCATTTCGACCGCTGTATCGACCCCTTCTTTCACCATGGCGCCATACTGCGTCACAGCGCCGGTGAAGGGCCCCGCAATGGCGATCTTGATGGTTTCAGCGTGGGCGCCTGCAGACATCATCAGGCCGGCGGCCAAGCCGAGAGCGGCCGCAATCGGCGTAAATTTTGCTTTCATAATTCCTCCAGAAAGTTCGCGGTTTAGCATACACCTTCGTTGCCTTCGGCACAGGAGCAAAGCGGATTCGCCAGGGTAAACCCTAGCTATGGCTGGTCGATGTATTCGACCTCGGGAAGCCCGCAGGCGCGTATGCCCTGCGTCAGGGCCCGTATGGCGGCGGGTCGGGGAAAACTCTTGCGCGAGATCAGAACCACTCGGCGATCAGGAACCGGCGCTTCGAACGGGATATAGCGCAGCAGCTTGCTTTCCGGCCCCCCACTGGGCAGCGACGTGATAGGCATGACGGTGATGCCCAAGCCGGCCGCCACCATGTGCCGGATAGTTTCGAGCGAAGAGCCCTCGAAACTACGCTGTATGCCTTCGCTCGAAGGCGAGAAACGCGCAAGCTCAGGGCACACTTCCAGGACCTGGTCGCGGAAGCAATGCCCCGTGCCAAGAAGAAGCATGGTCTCGTCCTTAAGCTCCTCTGATGCAATGCGCTTGCGCGTGGCCCACGGGTGTTGAGCCGGAACCGCCACGACAAAGGGTTCGTCGTAAAGCGGTTCGATTGCCAAGCCGGCATCGGGAATCGGCAAGGCCACGATGGCGCAGTCGAGTTCGCCCTGGCGAAGCAATTCGACGAGTCGCGTTGTGTAGTTCTCTTGCAGAATCAAGGGCATCTGCGGTGTTTTTTCGACCTGGATCGGTACCAGGCGAGGTAGTAGGTAGGGCGCGATGGTGTAAATGATGCCCACTCTTAACGGCCCTTCAAGCGGATCTTCGCCCTGGCGCGCAATCTCTTTCAGCATGGCGGCCTCTTCAAGCACCTTCTGTGCTTGAGCCACCACCCGAAGCCCTACATCGGTCACGCCGACCTCACCGCCGCCGCGTTCGAACAGCACGACCGCCAACTCGTCTTCAAGTTTGCGTATTGCCACGGAAAGCGTCGGTTGGCTGACAAAACAGGCTTCGGCCGCTCGACCGAAATGCCGTTCTCGAGCGACCGCAACAATATATTTGAGTTCGGTAAGCGTCATGGCGCGTTTGTATTCCTAAAAAGGCGTGGCTCAGCTGCGCAGCAGGTCTTCACGGCCGCGCATCCAGCGCTGCAGGTGCCGGCGCACATGGTCGGGCGACGTTTCCAGAAGCTCTGCGGCGGCCGCACGGGCCTGCTCCACAATGCCTGCATCGGTCTGGAGGTCTGCGTAGCGCAGTAATTCCTGGCCTGATTGCCGCATACCCAAGAACTCGCCCGGGCCACGCTGTTCGAGGTCCCGGCGGGCGATCTCAAAGCCGTCGGTCGTTTCATACATGGCTTTCAGCCGTTCACGAGCCACCTGGCTTAGCGGCCCTTGGTACATCAATACACACACCGATTGCCCGCTGCCCCGCCCCACCCGGCCCCTAAGCTGGTGCAGTTGGGCAAGGCCGAAACGCTCCGCATGTTCGATGATCATCAGGCAGGCGTTAGGCACGTCGACCCCCACCTCGATCACGGTGGTCGCCACCAACAGATGCACGTCGCCCTTGCGAAAGGCGTCCATTACCGCCTGCTTTTCCGAAGCCGGCATACGGCCGTGCATGAGCCCGACGCGCATATCCGGAAAGGCTTCACTTAATGCGGCATGGGTGTCGACGGCAGTCTGTAACTGCAATGCCTCGCTTTCTTCTACGAGCGGGCAGACCCAATACGCTTGCCGCCCTTCCATGACTTCGCGATGCACCAGCGACAGCACTTCTTCGCGACGTGCTTCGGACACGAGTTTGGTGATGACCGGGCTGCGCCCGGGTGGAAGCTCGTCGATCACCGACACGTCGAGGTCGGCGAAGAAGGTCATGGCCAGCGTACGCGGGATCGGTGTGGCGCTCATGTTGAGCTGATGAGGAACGTGCGGTGTTGCGCCCTCGCCGTCTTCGCCCTTGCGATTCAGCTCAAGCCGCTGTGCAACGCCGAAGCGATGCTGTTCGTCGAGAATTACAAGACCCAGGCGCGCAAAGTGAACCTTTTCCTGGATGAGCGCTTGCGTTCCGATGACGAGGTCGACCTCTCGCGACTGAATGGCTTCAACGGCGATTCGGCGCTGTTTTGCCGTAAGGCTACCCGTTAACCAGGCCACGCGGGCGCCCAGCGGCCGCAGCCACGAGTCAAGTTTGCTGAAATGCTGCTCCGCGAGAATCTCGGTCGGGGCCATGATCGCAACCTGATGACCGCCCGCGATGGCTTGCGCAGCGGCAAAGGCGGCCACGACGGTTTTGCCGCTGCCCACATCGCCCTGCAAAAGGCGATGCATGGGGTACTGGCGCTCGAGATCGATGGAAATCTCGCCGATAACACGTCGTTGCGCTGCGGTGAGCGTGAACGGCAAGCTGGACTCAAGACGCGCAAGCAGGTCGGTGCCGGCGGCGCTGAGCCCCGGCGCCCGCTGCGCCCGGCGCCGCTTGCGGGCGAGCGCAAGCGAGAGCTGCTGGGCCAGTAATTCGTCGAACTTGATCCGGCGCCAGGCCGGATGCCCGCGTTCAACCAGGTCGTACGTTGACAGGCCCGCAGGCGGTGCATGCAAGGTGCGTATCGCGGTTTCGAACGACGGCAATGCCAGGGTATGGCAGAGCGTGTCGGGAAGAGATTCCGACAAGTCGGCTTCCCTGAGCGCCTGCTGTATAGCTCGGCGCAACGCCGGTTGAGGCAGGCCGTCGGTGGTGGGATAAACGGGCGTCAGCGCATCGGGCAGCGGCGCCCCGGCTTGAGTAACGCGCGGATGCACGATCTCGCTGCCGTTGAAACCTTGCCTCACTTCACCGCGCACCCGCACTCGCTTGCCGGCTTCGACCTGACGCTTCTGATTCGGGTAGAAGTGTAGCCAACGTAAATACAGGCGACCGGTTCCATCGGTAAGCGCGGCCACCAGTTGCCGGCGTGGCCTGAGCTGAACTTCGCTGTACACCACCTCGCCTTCAACCTGAACGCTCTGCCCGGGCATGATGCCGCCGATCGGTTTGATACGCGTTTCGTCTTCGTAGCGTATGGGCAGGTGCACGACGAAGTCGGCGGGCTCGTGCAGGCCCAGGCGCTGGAACTTGCGTTCCAGCTGCGATGGGGCGGCGGCCGCCTTGCCGGAAGCAACGGCGGTGGGTTGCGGCATGGGCACGTTCAGGCGTGCATCGTTCAGACGACGATGATCGCTTCGACTTCGAACTGGGCGCCTTTAGGCAGTGCCGATACGCCAATGGTGGAGCGGGCCGGATACGGCTGCGGGATGAGGTCGGCCATGATGGCATTGGCACTACCGAACTTGCTCAGGTCGGTAAGGAATAGCGTGAGCTTCACAATGCTGTCGAGCGTACCGCCGGCTGCCTCGATGACCGCTTTGAGGTTAGCAAACGCCTGGCGCACCTGCCCCTCAAAGTTTTCGGAAACCAGTTCGCCCGTACCGGGTTCAAGCCCGATTTGCCCCGAGAGATACACCGTACGCCCCCCGCTGACGGCCGCAGCCTGCGAATAAGGCCCCACAGCAGCGGGTGCGTTTTCGGTATGGATGATTTCCTTAGCCATGGTCGACGTCCTTGATTGAGTTGATCAATTCTATCGAAGTTTACGCGGCTATAGTCAAACCCAACAAGTCGCTATTTTTCGACGAAAGCCCGCTCGATCACGTAATCGCCTGGCTGGCCCACACCGCTCGACACTTTAAAGCCGCGCCGATCGAGCAAACCGGAGATATCGGCCAGCATGGCGGGGCTGCCGCAGATCATGGCGCGGTCATGCGCCGGGTCGAGCGGAGGCAAACCAATGTCTTCGAACAGCTTGCCGGTTTCGACCACTTGCGTGATTCGGCCTTCATTGCGGAAGGGTTCACGCGTGACGGTGGGATAGTAGATGAGCTTATCGCGCACGAACTCACCGAAGTACTCATTGGCCGGCAGCTCGTCGCGGATGTAGTCGTGGTAAGCCAGCTCGCTCTTGTAGCGCACACCGTGCAGCAACACGACCTTTTCAAAGCGGTCGTAGACCTCTGGGTCTTTGATGATGCTCATGAAGGGCGCAAGGCCGGTGCCGGTGGCGAAGAGATACAGGTTCTTGCCCGGCAACAGGTCATCGACCATAAGGGTGCCGACCGGCTTGCGACTGACCAGAATATCGTCGCCCGGCTGCAGGTGCTGCAGCCGCGACGTAAGGGGGCCGTTAGGCACCTTGATGCTGAGGAACTCAAGCTGTTCTTCATAGTTGGCGCTAACGATACTGTAGGCGCGCATCAGGGGCTTGCCGGCCACTTCGAGCCCGATCATGACGAAATGACCGTTGTGGAAACGCAGGGCGGCGTCGCGTGTAGTGGTGAATGAGAAGAGCGTGTCGTTCCAATGATGCACGCTAAGAACTTTTTCAGTGTTGAACGCTGCCATGAGCCTATTTTAGACAAGAACGGATTGGTTTGAAGGGAGCCAGGCGATGGGCGGGCCGCCTTGCCCCACCCATAAGAATACGACATGGCCGCGAGCCGGGCGAGCAAACGATACGCCCAGTTATTAATCTGGATCAAATGTTCGCTGGATAGTTCCCTCGCAGGCCCCGCCTTTCGGCTACTGAGAATCATTATTATTCTATAATGCAACTCCCAGACAACCTTTGGCGATGATCGGCGCACGAAACCGCCTGTCACGTAGGAGACCACCCATGCGATACAAGCCCGTGCGGCGCCCACTTTTCACTACTGCCCTGCTGGCAGGTGCCGTGACGCTTTCCGGCCTGGCTTTCAGCGCATCGGCGCAAGAGCTGAGCCTGTATACCACACGCGAACCCCGCCTTATCCAGCCGTTGCTCGATGAGTTCACGAAAGATACAGGCGTACAGGTCAATACGGTCTTCGTGAAAGACGGCTTGATCGAGCGGGTGAAAGCTGAGGGTGAGAAATCTCCTGCCGACGTGCTCATGACCGTGGATATCGGCAACTTGCTCGATCTCGTGGAAGCCGGCGTGACCCAGCCTGTCGATTCCAAAGTGCTGCGCGAGGCAATTCCTGAGAACCTGCGTGGTGCGGACAATCACTGGTACACCCTTTCGCTGCGCGATCGCGTGGCCTATGTAGCGGCCGATCTCGACGTGGGCGCCATCACGTACGAAGCCTTCGCTGATCCGCGTTGGAAAGGTAAGGTCTGCATTCGTTCGGGTCAGCACCCCTACAACACTGCGCTTATCGCGGCAATGATCGCTCACAACGGGCTTGAAGCCACCGAAGACTGGTTGCGCAACGTCAAGAACAACTTGGGTCGCAAGGCCGCCGGCGGCGACCGCGATGTCGCGCGCGATATTCTGGGCGGTATTTGCGATATCGGCATTGCCAATGCCTACTATGTCGGCCGCATGAAGAACGCCGAGCCCGGCA
>CAZPYF010000008.1:0-25418 GCA_964590015.1 uncultured Burkholderiaceae bacterium | reverse complement strand
TCGATATGGCGGCCGTCGGGCGTGGGCCAGGAGCGCCACTGCACGCCGTATACCGGGCCGAGGTCGCCGTCTTCGCCGGCCCATTCGTTCCAGATCGAGACGCCGTTCTCTTGTAGCCACCGCACATTCGAGTCGCCACGCAGAAACCACAGCAGCTCGATGATAATGGAGCGCAGATGCAGCTTCTTGGTGGTGACCATCGGGAATCCCTCGGCCAAGTTAAAGCGCATCTGGTGGCCGAACACCGATCGGGTGCCGGTTCCGGTGCGATCAGTTTTCAAGGTGCCATGTTCGAAGACATGGCGCATGAGGTTTTCGTACTCGTGCATGACTCGTAACGTAGGTGTCAGCCCTCGACCACATGGATCGAATGCGTGATTTCGGCGGTGAGGCCCAACATGGCCGAAGCGGAGCAGTACTTTTCGTGCGACAGCAGCACCGCGCGTTCCACTGCGGCTTCGGGCAGATTCTTGCCCGTCACTTTGAAGGTGAAGTGAATGCGGGTGAAAACTTTGGGGTCGGTTTCGGCACGTTCAGCGTCGAGCTCAAGCTGGCAGCCCGTGACCTCGTGGCGCCCGCGCTTAAGGATCAACACTACATCGTAAGCGGCGCAGCCGCCCGCACCCGCCAGCATGAGTTCCATAGGGCGCGGCGCCAGATTGTTGCCGCCGCCTTCCGGTGCGCCGTCCATCGCCGTAACATGGCCGCTGCCCGTACGCGCCACGAACAGCATGCCTTCGGGGCCACCCCAATCGATGGTGCATTCCATGTTTGTCTTCCTGCGAAGTGAGGTTCGGAATGCTCAATCATAATACGGCGTGGGCCGGCCGGCCTTACCGCTACTTTGCTCTGCGGGTTCGACATGGCGGCCGGCATTGCGCTTGCCCCAAAGCGAACTATGGGAAAATAGACCGATTGAGAGCATCGAATTGAGGTGAACACTTATGGCCCAACCAGGCAACACGACCACGGGTTCCGGTTTCATGCGCCGCAGTAACCCGCTAGAAGACCTGCTGGCTGAAGCGGGTAGGGCGCTGCAGGTGCTAAGCGGCTCGGCTCAGGCGGGCCGCCCAAACCCAGCAGGGCCGGCGCCCATGCCGGCCGCGGCGGAAGAGGACTCGCTAAGCCCGGCAGAGCAGCGGCATGCTGCAGGTCTGATGCGCGTCAATCACGTCGGTGAAGTGTGTGCTCAGGCGCTTTATCGGGGTCAAGCCGTGTTTTGCCGCGATGCAGCAATTCACGACGTTCTGCACCAAGCCGCGGCGGAAGAGGTCGATCATTTGGTGTGGTGCCGTGATCGGCTCACTGAGCTGAATAGCCGCCCCAGCCTTTTGAACCCATTGTGGTACGCGGGCTCGTTTACGCTCGGGGCGTTGGCCAGTCGTGCCGGTGTACCGCGTAACCTTGGGTTCATGGCGGAAACCGAAAGGCAGGTAGAGCAGCACCTCGACAATCACCTTGAGCAGCTCCCGGTGCAAGACACGCGTTCGCGCCGTATTGTCGAGCAGATGCGAGACGATGAGATCACGCATCGCACCACAGCGGAGAGCCACGGGGCGGTGTCGTTACCCGGCCCAGTGAAGCTTGCCATGCGCTTTATGTCGAAGGTCATGACCACCACGGCCTATCGAATTTGATGCCAACTAGCGTTTTCCCGAATGCCATGTTAAGATTCATTCAACTAAGGGTTAACGCTAGTTCAACGCCATAGGCGGTGCAGTAGTCAGCAGC
This sequence comes from uncultured Burkholderiaceae bacterium, assembly GCA_964590015.1. Taxonomy (GTDB): domain Bacteria; phylum Pseudomonadota; class Gammaproteobacteria; order Burkholderiales; family Burkholderiaceae_B; genus Yanghanlia. Next base: position 23,687 of record CAZPYF010000008.1, on the reverse strand, counting down.
CAGATACATTTGGAAACCACGACATTGTGGCGCTGCAGCAAAAACATCTTGCAATGCACAATAACCGGCGATAAACTTCAGTTATCGGATGTCGCAGCGTGATGCAAGCTACATAATCACGCAGGCTCGGGCCCAAACCCTCGTAGCCCGACATGCCAAGGTTGTCTCCTCCACCCTCCTCCTTTGGTGGATTTTGCCCGAGATCTCACGATCTCGGGCTTTTTTTTTGCCGAAATTCGCCCTGTTGCAGGTTCGCTAGTTCGTTCAGCCGGTTTCGCCATTCGACGGCATCCGTAGGCGAGCAATGCAGGCTATATTCTTGTTGCATATGTTTCGTGTGCGCGGCCCGATTTGTTACAAGTACATCGGATAATAGAACGTTGTTCAAGTCGACGGGGATTTCGTGATCTCGCCTCAATTCTGGGGTTCATTTACCTGGCTCTACATCTGTATCGTGGCTTTCACCGTGGGCGGGCTAATTGTCGCTTCAGAACGTTGGCACGGTGTGTTCACGGGCGATACAGATCTAAAGAAGCCTCAGGCCATGCACAGCCGTGCCGCGCCCCGCGTGGGTGGGTTGGCGGTGGTGGCGGGTAGTCTGGCAGGGTTGCTGGTGCTCGGCCCCAGCAACATGACACTCACTTGGCTATGGCCGGTGCTTTTTATTGCCGCCATGCCCGTCTTTGTTGCCGGCCTGCTGGAAGACATCACCAAAGACGTGGGTTCGGGCAAGCGCCTGATGGCCGCCTTCATTTCGGCCGCGATCGCCTGGTGGTTCCTGGGCGGTGTGTCGCGCGTCGGCATTGGCTGGGCCGACTGGATTCTGTCGTTCTGGCCGATCTCGTTATTCTTCACCATGATCGCGGTCGGGGGCTGTACTCACGCGCTGAACATCATCGACGGCATGAACGGCCTGGCCGGCATGATCGCCACGCTCATGGCGCTGTCTTTGGCGCTCGTGGCATTGCAGGTGCAGGATATCCCGATCTTTCTTATTGCTTCCGCGCTGGCATCCGCGACACTGGGATTCCTGGTGTGGAACTTCCCGTTCGGGCGGGTGTTCCTGGGCGATGGCGGCGCTTACTTTCTGGGGTTCATGCTGGCGGAACTGGCTGTGCAGCTGGTTGTGCGTAACCCCAGTGTGTCGCCGTTCTACGCATTGGCCGTATTGTTCTACCCCGTGTTCGAAACCATGTTCTCGATCTGGCGTCGGCGCTTCAAGCGCGGGGTTCCGGTTGACCAGCCCGACGCATTGCACCTGCATCAGCTGGTATTCCGCAGGCTCGTCCGCGTGACATTCAGCCGCGACCGCCGTCATGCCGTGCCGGCGCTGTGCAACGCCATGACATCGCCTTACCTCTGGGTGCTTGCCCTCATAGGCCTGGTGCCCGCCACCATCTGGTGGGATAACACCTGGATGCTCTGCGCGAGTCTGGCTGTGTTCTGCTGGGTCTATATCTGGCTCTATTCGCGGCTCGTATCATGGCGCCGACCCGGGTGGCTGTTGTTGCCATCGCTGGGCCGCGACCATAACCGTGATTCGAAGCCTCGCTGACTTTGTTGAAATTGCGCAAGGAAAAAAAATGATCCGATTCGAAGACGTAAAGCTTGCGGTAGTGGGCTTGGGCTATGTCGGCCTGCCCCTGGCGGTGGAGTTCGGCAAGTGTCGCCCCGTGCTGGGGTTCGACATCAATGCCCGCCGCATCGATGAGCTGAACCAGGGCCGCGACCATACGCTTGAAGTCGAGCCTGAAGAGCTTCAGGCTGCCAAGCAATTGCGTTATTCGGCGGATGCCGAGTCGCTCGTCGAAGCCAATGTCTTCGTGGTAACCGTGCCCACGCCCATCGATCAGTACAAACAGCCGGATCTCACCCCGTTAGTGCGTGCCAGCGAAACCATAGGGCGGGTATTGAAGCGCGGCGATATCGTCATTTATGAATCCACCGTCTACCCCGGAGCCACGGAAGAGGTGTGCGTACCCGTGTTGGAACGCGTCTCGGGGTTGCGCTACAACGAAGATTTCTACGCGGGCTACAGCCCCGAGCGCATCAACCCGGGCGACAAGACGCATCGCGTGGCGAACATTCGAAAAGTCACGGCGGGGTCGACTCCTGAAGCGGCTGATCTGATCGACCGGATTTATGCCGAGATCATCGTGGCCGGCACGCACAAGGCGCCCTCTATCAAGGTTGCCGAAGCCGCGAAGGTAATCGAGAACACACAGCGCGATGTAAATATTGCGCTGATCAACGAGCTGGCCCTTATCTTCAACAAGTTGGGTATCGACACACAGGCCGTGCTGGAAGCGGCGGGTACCAAATGGAACTTCCTACCGTTTCGCCCTGGCTTGGTGGGCGGGCACTGTATTGGTGTCGACCCGTATTACCTCACGCACAAGGCGCAGAGCATCGGTTATCACCCCGAGATCATCCTGGCGGGCAGGCGGCTGAATGACGCCATGGGCAGTTATGTGGTGTCGCAGCTCATCAAGGCCATGACCAAACGTCGTATTCAGGTGCAAGGTTCGCGGGTGCTCGTCATGGGCCTCGCGTTCAAGGAGAACTGCCCCGACCTGCGCAATACTCGTGTGGTGGACATCGTGCGCGAGCTGGCCGAGTACAACATCGAGGTCGACGTGTACGACCCGTGGGTCGACCCGGCGGAAGCCAAGCATGAGTACGGCATCGAGCCCATTACTGAAGTGCAGCCCGGTACGTACGACGGCATCATCCTCGCCGTTGCCCACGATCAGTTCAAGAACATGTCGGCTTCGGAGATCCGTGCGCTGGGCAAACCGGAACATGTGCTGTACGACTTGAAGTATGTGTTGACGGCCGACGACGCCGATCTGCGCCTGTAAACCGGAATAGGTCTGCTTATGCTCGATAGATATGGCGAATTGCTCACCGGCCTGCGAGCCCAACCGCGTCGTTGGCTCGTTACCGGCTGCGCCGGATTCATTGGTTCGAACCTGTTGGAAGCCCTGCTTGCGGCCGATCAACACGTGGTGGGCCTTGATAATTTCTCTACCGGCCACCGCCACAACCTCGACGAAGTGGAACGCAATGTCGGCGCCGAAGCGTGGTCGCGATTCCAGTTCATTGAGGGCGATATCCGCAACCTCGAGGTCTGCCGTACGGCCACTCAGGGGGTCGACCATGTGCTTCATCAGGCGGCGCTCGGTTCCGTGCCGCGTTCGCTGGAAGACCCGATCACCACCGATGAAGTCAATATCGGCGGCTTTCTGAAGATGCTTGTGGCGGCACGCGATAGTGAGGTGCGCTCGTTCGTGTACGCCGCTTCAAGCTCAACCTATGGCGATCATCCGGGCCTGCCGAAAGTGGAAGATCGCATCGGCAAGCCACTGTCGCCCTATGCCGTCACCAAGTATGTTGATGAACTGTATGCCGACGTGTTTGCCCGGGCATATGGCACCGCGAGCGTGGGGCTGCGCTACTTCAACGTCTTTGGTCGCCGGCAAGATCCGCAGGGCGCTTACGCAGCGGTGATCCCGCGCTGGATCGCCGCGATGATCCGCAACGAAGAGGTCACCATCAACGGTGATGGCGAAACGAGTCGAGACTTCTGCTATATCGACAACGTCGTGCAAGCCAATGTGTTGGCCGCGCTCGCCGACTCCGACGGGCTGAATCACGTCTACAACGTGGCCTATGGCGGGCGCACGAGTCTCAATGCCCTGTTCGAGCATCTCACCGTCGCGCTGCGCGAGTTGGGTATTGCCTACGACAAGCCGCCGCGTCATGGTGAGTTCCGTGCCGGCGACGTGCGCCATTCCCAGGCCGACATCGGCAAGGCGGCGTCATTGCTGGGCTATGCGCCCAAGTTTGATATCGAGGCGGGCCTCAAGGCGGCCATGCCCTGGTATGCGCAGTTCCTTCGCTGACTTGAGGCAACTCAAGTCTCGGCTGGCGGGCCTGCACTCCGATCATCGCCGTATCGCCTCGGGCGCGTTCCGCGTTGCCATCTTCCTTCTTCTGGGCAAGGCGGCGGGCGCGCTCAAAGAAATGGCGGTGGCGTACCGCTATGGCGTGAGCGACGTCGTCGATGCCTATCAGTTCACCATGACACTGGCGAACTGGCTGCCTATCACGATCGTGGGCGCCCTGTCGGTCGTCCTGATTCCCGTGCTGGTGCACGCGCGCGATGACCCGTCGGCCCTGCGTCGCTTCCTAGGCGAGCTGCACGGCTGGATCATCGTGATCGGGGTCGTGCTAGCGGGCGCCATTTATATCTCGTGGCCCTGGGTGCTGGAGTGGGCGGGCGCCGGTCTCGACGAAGAGACCCGCCGCATGAGCCTGCAGCTCACGCTGGCGTTCGCTCCCGCGGCGCTACTGACACTGCTTACCGGTGTCAGTGCCGCACGCTTGCGGGCCCGTGAACGGCATATCAATACCTTGCTTGACAGTGTGCCCGCCGTGGTCATTCTGGTGTGGGTGCTGCTGGCGACCACCTCAGTAGAAGTGGGCCCGCTGCTATGGGGCACGTTGGTGGGCTACGCCATTCAGTCGGCCTGGCTTATGTGGCTGGCCGGCCGCGCTGACGGCACGTTGGGGCGCCCACGGCTGGGCTTCAGCGCCGAGCAATGGCCCGATCTCTCACGGGCGGTCGGCGTCATGCTGATCGGCCAGGTGGCGATGAGTTTTGTCGGCCCGATCGACCAGTACACGGCCGCCAATCTGGGTGCCAACGCGAACTCGACGTTGGGGTATGCTGCGCGGCTGCTCTCACTATTGCTAGGGCTCGGCGCCGCATCGGTCGGCCGGGCCGCCTTGCCTGTGCTAGCTGACGTACAGCGACGTGGCGATGCCGTACGTGCGCGCGGGCTGGCATTGAAGTGGTCGGTGCTCATGGTGCTGGGCGGGGCGGCCGTCACCGTCGTGGGCTGGGCGCTGGCGCCATGGCTCGTGAGCCTGTTGTTCGAGCGCGGTGCCTTCACCCCCGAGGATACGCAACGGGTGGCGGGCGTGATGCGTTGGGGCTTGCTGCAAATGCCCTTCTATTTCGGGGTGCTGGTCTTAGTGCAGTTATTGGCCAGCCAGAACCGCTACCGCATCATGGCGGCCATTGCCGTGGCGAATTTCCTGCTTAAGGCGATTTTGAACCAGGTTCTGGCGCCTGTGATGGGCGTCAATGGCATCATGCTGGCCACCAGTCTGATGTATCTCCTTTCCTATGCGTGCTATGTCGTTGTGGCACTGCGCCCACCCCCGGCGCCGGTTCCCTCTGAGTCCACGCCTTGATGTTTCAGGAACGAAGTTGAGTAAAAGGTCTAGACCGCCACATTTGATGATCGTGATTCACTCGCTTAGCGGAGGCGGGGCTGAACGCGTGGCCGTCGAGATGTGCGAGTATTGGTTGCAGCTGGGCTGCCGTGTCACGTTGGTGACCCAGGCCGACCCGGCTACCGATGCCTACCCGGTGCCTGAAGGCGTCGACCGGCATGCGCTCGGCTTGGCCGGCGCGAGCCGTAGCGCTTTGGGCGGCCTGCTGGCCAATGCCCGGCGTGTCTGGGCTCTGCGGCGGCTGATACGCAAGCTGCGGCCCAATGTGGTGTTGGGCATGATGACCACGTCTTCCGTGTTGGCTGTGGCCGCCGCGCAGCGCCTGCCTTGCCGGGTAATCGCCACGGAACACACGCATCCGCCCTCGCAGGAGCTCTCGTCTATGTGGCAAAAGCTGCGTCGCTGGGCGTATCCGAAGGCGCATGCCGTCGTGGCGCTTACGGCGGGTACGGCGGCCTGGCTGGAAGCGCATGTGCCCGGCGCGCAAGTCACCGTTATTCCAAATGCCGTGCGTTGGCCCATGGAGAAGGCGGAACCGGTTGTGCCGCCGCCCGCCCGTGAGGGGCGGAAAAGGATATTGGCCGTAGGCCGTCTACACCCCCATAAGGGCTTCGACGTTCTGTTGCGCGCGTTCGCGCAACTGACCGGGCTCTTTCCCAATTGGGATCTCGTGATTCTCGGAGAAGGTGACGAGCGGGAGGCGCTGCAGGCACAGATCGATGATAGTGGCCTTACCGACCGCGTGAGCATGCCCGGCCGGGTCGGCAATCTATCGGAGTGGTATGCCGACGCCGACATCTATGTTCTCAGTTCGCGGGTGGAAGGGCTGTCGAACACGCTGCTCGAGGCGATGGCCAGCGGCTTGCCTGTTGTGGCATTCGACTGCGAGACGGGGCCGCGTGAAATCATCCGCAACGGTATCGACGGGGTGCTGGTCACCCCGGCGGAAGACGACGACGCCCTGGCCGCGCACCTGGCCGACCTCATGGCACGACCCGAGTGGCGGGCCATGCTGGCGCGGCGGGCGGTCGATGTGCGTGACCGATTCTGCACGCCGCGCATCATGGCGTTGTGGAATCATTTATTCGGGTTTCATTGATCCGGCAAAATGCCGGATGGAGGCGGAAGCATGTGCGGAATCGTCGGGGTCTGGGGGCCGTTGCGCGATAAGCGCGGCTTGATCACGGCCTCGTGCGCCGCCCTGCGGCATCGCGGGCCCGACAGCGAGGGGTACTGGGAAGACGAGCAGGCCGGCCTGGCGTTTGGTCATGTCAGGCTTGCCATCATCGACACCAGCGAAGCGGGTGCGCAACCCATGATGTCAGCCTGCGGCCGATATGTGCTGGTTCTGAATGGCGAGATCTACAACCATCTGGCTCTACGCGAGTCGCTCGCGCATGAGGCGTGTGCACCGGCCTGGCGCGGCCATTCCGACACGGAAACCCTGCTCGCCTGCTTCGCCGCGTGGGGAGTCGAAAAGACGCTGGATGCGACGATCGGCATGTTCGCCATGGCGCTTTGGGATCGCGCCGACGGTGCGCTTTCCTTGATGCGCGACCGCATGGGCGAAAAGCCGCTGTATGCGGGCTTTGTGGCGGGCAATTTCGTGTTTGGCTCCGAGCTCAAGGCGTTGGCCCGATTGCCTGGGCTCGACACCCGCCCGGACCCGCAGGCGCTCGGGGCGCTGCTTCGCCATAACTACATCCCGGCACCGCTCACCATTTACCGTCAGATCGAGAAAGTGTCGCCTGGCTGCTGGATGCAGCTTAACGCCCAACAGTGCCGTATTGGCGAAATCCCCGCGCAGCGTTCGTATTGGTCGGCGAGCCTGGTGGCGCAAGAGGCGGCGGCCGACCCGCTATCGTTCGATAGCGATGCCGACGCCGCAGATCAGCTCGAGCACGTTTTGTCGGCGGCCGTGCAGCGTCAGACCTTGGCTGACGTGCCTCTGGGGGCCTTCCTGTCGGGCGGTATCGACTCGTCCACCATCGTCGCGCTGCTGCAGCAAGCCAGCGCGCAACCCGTTCGCACATTCTCAATCGGCTTCGAAGACCCGCGCTACAACGAGGCTCAGCATGCGGCAGCTGTGGCGGCGCACCTGGGCACCGACCATGCCGAGCACTACGTGAGCGATCACGATGCACTGGGTGTCGTGCCCACGCTCGGCCATGTCTACGACGAGCCGTTCGCCGACTCATCGCAGATTCCCACCATGCTCGTCATGCGCTTGGCTCGCCGCGAAGTCACGGTCGCGCTATCCGGAGACGGGGGCGACGAGCTCTTTGCCGGCTACACGCGGTATGCCCGTGCCGAGGCGTGGTGGCGCCGGCGTGAACGTGTACCGGCCGCCGTGCGCGGGCCGGCGGCGACGGCGTTGCGAACGGTTGCGGCGGCATTGCCTCAAAGCGGTCTGCGCCACCGCGCCGACCGGCTTGCCGGGGTGCTCGGTGCCGCGCACACCGGCGAGTTCTACCGCGATTTCGTAAGCTACTGGGCCGACCCGGCTGAAGCCGTGATCGGCTTCGAACCCGCACGCAGTATTTTTGATGAGCCCGGCATGGGCGACATCGTTTCGGCCATGACGCTGCTCGATGTGCAAACCTATCTGCCCGACGACATTCTGGTGAAGGTCGATCGCGCCGCCATGGCGGCCAGCCTCGAAACCCGCGTGCCTATGCTCGATCACCATGTCTATGCGTTTGCGCGCCGCCTGCCGCCGCAGTACCTGCGGCGCGCCGGCCAAGGGAAGTGGTTGCTGCGGCAGGTGCTGTACCGGCACGTGCCGCGCGAACTGATCGAACGGCCCAAGAAGGGCTTCTCGGTGCCGCTGGCGCAATGGCTGCGCGGCCCGCTGCGCGAGTGGGCGCATACCTTGCTCGATCCGGCACGCCTGCGCCAGGAGGGCCTGTTTCACCCCGAGCCGATCCAGCGCAAATGGCAGGAACACGTGTCCGGGCGGCGCGATTGGAGCACCCATCTTTGGAGCGTTCTGATGGTGCAGGCCTGGCTGGACCATACGCGATGAAAATACTGTTTCTGGTCAGTTCGATGCATGCCGGTGGAGCGGAACGCGTCGCCGCGACACTGAGCGGTGGATGGGTGAACCAAGGGCATGAGGTAATACTGGCGCCGACCTACACCGGTAAGGGCAAGCTTTTCTATGAGCTTCACCCAGAGGTACGCCTGGAATGGGTGGCTGACCGCCTGGGCCGTGTCGGTCGCACACCCCTCGCTCCGTTCGTGAAATTGCTGGTCCTGCGGCGCATGGTGCGTGAACATCGGCCGGATGTGATTGTTTCTTTTCTGACCAATGTGAACGTCATGGCGCTCATGGCAACGCGCGGCATGGGCGTGCCCGTCATTGTGTGCGAGCGCACCAACCCGGCGGTGAGCACGAGCGCGTCCACAGCGTTGCAGCGCCTGCGCCGACGGCTCTACCCCTACGCTGATATGGTCACGGTGCAAGCGCAGGCCAGCCTTGCGGCCATGCGCGAATTGGTGCCGGGCATGAAGCGGCTCGCCGTGGTGCCGAACCCCTTGCCGCCCGGGCTTCCTGCAGCTGCATCGGCAACGGTAACGAATGGGAATCCGAATAAGCGCTATCGGCTGGTCGCCATGGGGCGTTTTGTCGCTTCGAAACGCTATGGCCTGCTTCTTGACGTTTTCGAACGGCTGGCGCCACGCTTTCCCGACTGGGATCTCGCGATCTGGGGCGACGGGCCTCTGCGCGAAACGCTCGCGGCCAGGGTGATCGAAAGTGGGCTGGAAGGGCGGGTGATGCTGCCCGGGCGCACCGCAGAACCCTGGCAGGAACTGCTGGCCTCTGACCTGTTTGTCATGACATCCGAGGTTGAGGGTTTCCCGAATGCGCTAATTGAGGCTATGGCCCTTGGCCTGCCATGCGTCACCGTGAACTGCCCGAGCGGGCCCGAAGAAATCACCCGCGAGGGTCGCGACGCAAGGCTGGTAGCACTGAATGATGAGGCGGCACTCGAGGCGGCGCTGGCCGAGCTGATGAGCAATGCCGAAGCACGACTGCAATTGGGCCGGCAGGGCGCGGCCAGTGTGCGAGAGCGCTACGGCCTGCAACACGTGCTGAAGCTGTGGAATGACTTGTTCCGCGAGCTCGGGTTGCCGCAACCATAAACACAAAGGATCAAAACGTGAATTCGTCCACGCTGCATGTGGTGCATGTGATATCGGGGTTGGGTCAGGGCGGTGCCGAGACGGTGTTGCATCGGCTCGTCACCGGCCCGGCGGGCCCCGTGACGCACTCGGTGATTTCGCTCAGCGATGAAGGCGTGTTCGGCCCGCAGCTGCGCAGCGCCGGCATTCGCGTATATACCCTCGGCATGAAAGATGGCGTGCTGGCGGCGCCGGCCGGCCTGTGGCGCCTGTACCGCCTGCTGAAAACACTGCGGCCTGACGTGGTGCAAACGTGGATGTACCACGCCGACCTTCTGGGCGGCGTCGTCGCGCGCATGGCGGGCCATCGGGCGCTGGCTTGGGGCATTCGAAATTCCGGCGCGGATTTGCATCACGGCAGCCGCAGCGCCCGCGCGGTGGCCCGTGTGTGCGCGGCGTTGTCGCGTGCGGTACCGGGCGTCATCATCGCGTGCGCCGAAGAGGCCGCGCGCCGTCATCGCGAATGGGGCTACGACGGAGACCGCATGGTGGTGATTCCCAATGGCTATGACATGCAGGCCTGGCAACCCGACCCGGCGGCACGCGACGCCTTGCGCATCGAATGGGGAATCGAGCCGGATACGCCCGTGATCGCTAGCGTCGCGCGGTGGAACGCACTCAAAGATCACGCCACACTGCTGGATGCCTTCGCTCGGAGTCTGAAGCGTCAGCCCGACCTGCGCTGCGTGCTGGTTGGAGAAGGCCTCGATGGCCACAACCCGGAACTGGCTGCGCTGTTGCAGCAGCATGGCATCGCCGCAAACGTGATGCTACTTGGCCGTCGCAGCGACGTGCCGCGCATTCTGAATGCGATCGATGTGTACGTACTATCAAGCCGTGCCGAAGGCTTCCCCAATGTCGTGGCGGAAGCCATGGCCACAGGCCGCCCGTGCGTGGTTACGGATGTCGGCGACGCTGCGCGTATTGTCGGCGACTGCGGTTGGGTGGTGCCCGCCAGAGACTCGGTGTCGCTCTCCGGAGGTATCGACGCGGCCGTCTCGTTACTGGGTTCCGACACAGGGCGCGAACACTATGCCGAACGGTCTCGGCGAGGCCGCGACCGTGTCGGCCGGAAGTTCGGGCTTGATGTCATGCGGCAACGTTACGAGACCGTATGGTCGCGTCTGGCGGCTGACTTCCCGGTACGACGCCGCTCCGGCTCAGCCGCACCCGCTCCGGCGGTTCGGCGCGAAGGCACCATTCCGCCGGCATGGGCGCCGCTTCACGGCGGCGCGCCGGTCTCCGCCCCTCCGACGTCCGCGAACGTGGAGCCATCCGCGCCTCCGACATCCGTGAACGCCGAGGCACCCGCGCTTGAGGCTTCGACGCTGCCAGCAGCTCAGACCTCGGCTTCTCCCGACACAGAAAGCACCGCTCGCACTCCGCCGGCTCCCCAGCCTCGCCGTTTGCTATTCCTCGTCAACAATCCGGCCTTTTTTCTGTCGCACCGGCTGCCCATCGCCCAGGCGGCACGTTCGGCCGGGTACGACGTACATGTCGCGACCATGGACGGCCCGACAGTGGCCGAAGTTAGGCAGCACGGGTTTACGCATCACATCATTCCCATGTCGCGCAGCGGCCGTAATCCGCTCGAGGAGTTACGCAGCCTGCACGCATTCTGGCGGCTGTTTCGCCGCGTGCGGCCCGATCTGGTGCATGCGGTCACCATCAAGCCGGTGCTCTATGGCGGCATCGCGGCGCGGCTGGCCGGCGTACCGGCCTACGTGGCGGCCGTCTCGGGCTTGGGCTTTGTCTTTATGCGTAAGCCGGGCGGCTTTGACGCGCAGCGGCTGGCGGCCACGGCTCTGTACCGGCTGGCGCTTGGCCATCGCAATAGCCGGGTGGTGTTTCAGAACGCCAGCGATCGCCAGGAACTGCGGCAGGCGGGCGTCGTGCAGGCCGGCCAGACCGTGCTGGTGCGGGGCTCCGGTGTTGACCTGAACGAATACCGTCCTGTAGCTGAGCCCGAGGGCCCACCCGTTGCCTTAATGGTGTCGCGGCTACTTACCGACAAGGGCGTGCGCGAATTTGTCGAGGCGGCTCGCATGACAGCGGGCCACCCCAGCGGCCTGCAGTGGGTGCTGGCCGGCGGTCCCGATCCGGGCAACCCGGCCAGTATCTCCGAGGCCGAATTCCGCGCATGGGAAGCGGAAGGCGCAGTGGTCTGCATGGGCGAGCGTGAAGACGTGGCCCAGCTCTATCAGAATGCGCACATTGCCGTATTGCCGTCGTACCGCGAAGGTCTGCCCCGATCACTGGTCGAGGCCGCCGCCTGCGGGCGGGCCGTGGTTACCACCGATGTTCCAGGGTGCCGCGACGCGATCGAGCCCGGCGTTACGGGGTTACTGGTGCCGGCCCGCGACGCACAAGCGCTGGCCGATGCGGTGTTGCGGCTGGCCACCGACCCGGCGCTGCGCCAGGCCATGGGCACCGCGGGCCGGGCACTGGCGGAAAACGAGTTTGATATTGCCCGCGTCGTCGAGGCGCACTTGGCCGTGTATCGGCAGCTGCTCGACTGACGCCTTACTTAAAAGCCGAGCTCAATCTCCGGTTTAAGCGCGCGCAGTGCATCGCGGAACTCGTTCTTGATGCGCTCGAGCGCTTCTTCCGACTGCGCTTCGAACCGCAGCACGATCACCGGGGTGGTGTTCGAGGGGCGGGCCAGACCAAAGCCATCGGCGTACTCGGCGCGTACGCCGTCAATAGTAATAAGCGAAGCGGCGCTGGGGAAGCGGCCTTCAGCCTGGAGCCGGCCAATCAATGCATGAGGCTCGCCTTCCTGCATCTCGATCTTGAGCTCTGGTGTGGAAAGGTCTTGCGGCAGCGCTTCCAGTACCGCCGACGGGTCGGCATGCGCCGAAAGAATCTCGAGCAACCGTGCGCCGGTATAGAGCCCGTCGTCGAACCCGAACCAGCGTTCCTTGAAGAAGATGTGGCCGCTCATTTCACCCGCAAGCGGCGCGCCGGTTTCGGCCAGCTTGGCCTTGATGAGCGAGTGCCCGGTCTGAGCCATGAGGGGTGTGCCGCCTGCGGCCTCGACGGCGCGCGCCACATGCCGGCTGCACTTTACGTCGAAGATGATGGTGGCGCCCGGCTGGCGGCTCAACACATCTTGTGCATACAGAATCAGCTGGCGATCGGGCCAAACGATCTGCCCTGATTTCGTCACCACGCCAAGCCGGTCGGCGTCGCCGTCGAACGCGAGCCCGAGTTCGCAATCGGTCGTTTGCACATGGCGAATCAGATCTTCCAGATTGTGCGGGTCAGCCGGGTCGGGGTGGTGGTTGGGGAACGTGCCGTCTACATCGCAGTACAGCGTATCGACTTCGCAACCCAATGCCCGAAATAACCGCTCGGCCATGACGCCGCCCACGCCGTTGCCTGCGTCGATGGCGATACGCATGGGGCGCTTCATCGCCAGGTCACCGGCTACGCGCTCGACGTACTGAGGGATCACATCCAGCGCGTTTCGTGCGCCTTGCGGGCGGCCGTTCGGTGCGACCTGGGCCAGCTTCTGCATCAGCGCATGCAACGCCTGAATGTCGGGCCCATACAAGGTACGCCCGGCCATCATGATCTTGAAGCCGTTGTAGTCGGGCGGGTTATGGCTACCAGTAATAGCCACTCCGGAACCGGTTTGATGTACATGCGCTGCGAAATATACGAGCGGGGTGGGCACCATGCCGATGTCCAGCGTATCGAGCCCTTCCGAATTGGCGCCCTCATGCAGCGCATCGGCCAGTTCGGGGCTGCTTAAGCGACCATCGAACCCGATCACGAGGCGTGCTACGTTCTGTTCGCGCGCCTGTACGGCCAGCGCGCGCCCTAGCAAACGGGCAAATTCGGGGTTGAGCTGAGCGGGAACGATGCCGCGGATGTCGTAAGCTTTGAAAACGGCGGCGGGCAGAGAAGAGGGCGTCACGATGTATATCCTTGTTGATCGGAGTGCAGCATAACGGCAGGAGCCGTGCCCGTTCGGGCAACGATCATGCACCCCGGCCATGATATCGTGGCCAAGCGCCCCGTGCCAGCCGGCCGGGCGGCTAAACTTTACGGAATTGCCTCACTGGAAGCCGACATGGGTAGTATCGACGAACTGGCCCGTTTACTGGGCACTCAGCATGTGCTCTCCGGAGCCGATACCGAACCGTTTACGGTTGACTGGCGGGGGCGCTACACGGGTCATGCGCTGGCCGTCGCCCGCCCCGGTTCCGTGCACGAACTGGCCGAGGTCGTGAAATGGTGCGCGGCTCGAGGCATTCCCATGATTCCCCAAGGCGGCAACACCGGCCTCTGCGGAGCGGCCACGCCCGACGATAGCGGCACCGCGTTAGTCGTTGTGCTCACCCGGCTGAACGCCGTACGCGAGGTCGACGCCGAGAACGACACCATGGTGGTTGAGGCGGGCTGCACGTTGCAAGCGGTGCAAGAGGCCGCTCAGGCGGCCGACCGGCTCTTCCCCCTCTCACTTGCCGCGCAAGGCAGCTGCACCATTGGGGGCAACCTGGCGACCAACGCAGGCGGTACTCAAGTGCTGCGTTACGGCAACGCCCGCGAGCTGGTGTTGGGTTTGGAAGTGGTCACGCCAGACGGCGAGATCTGGAACGGTCTGCGGGGTCTGCGCAAAGACAACACGGGATACGATCTGCGCAATCTCTACATCGGTAGCGAAGGTACGTTGGGCTTCATCACGGCTGCCAGTCTGAGGTTGTACCCGCGGCCAGTCGCCCAGTGCACGGCGCTACTGGCATTGCCTTCCGTCGATGCTGCAGTGGCCATGCTGGCTCTAGCCCGCAAGGGGTTTGCGGCCGCGCTCACCGCGTATGAACTCATGGCCTCGAACTGCCTTGATGGCGTGGTGCGGTGCTTTCCTGACCAGCGCCTGCCCTTTGAAGGTGAAGCCGCAGCGATGCCCTGGTTCGCCCTGCTGGAGCTCTCTGACAGCGAAAGCGAGCAGCACGCCCGTGAACGATTTGAGCACGTGGTGGGGGCGGCCATGGAAGAGGGGCTGGTGAGCGATGCGGTAATTGCGGCCAACGCCTCGCAGAGCCGGGCGTTATGGCACTTGCGTGAAAGCATTCCCCTGGCTGAGAAGGCATTCGGCAAGAGTGTGAAGCATGATATTGCTTTGCCGGCTTCGCGTATTGCCGAGTTTATCGCCACCACGAACGCGGCACTGCAGGCCGACTTCCCGGGCGTTGAGCACGTGATATTCGGCCATCTCGGCGACGGAAATCTGCATTACAACGTGGCGCGCGGCACGGCCTATACCGAAGAAGCGCTGCTGGCACGCCAGGCCGACATTCACAGCTTGGTGCATGATCGCGTGCATGCGTTCCGGGGCTCGATCAGTGCCGAGCATGGCATCGGGCAGCTGAAGCGTGATTACCTGCCACGCTACAAAGACCCGGTGGAGCTGGCCCTGATGCATCGCATCAAGGCAGCGCTCGACCCTGCCGGCTTGATGAACCCCGGCAAGGTCTTGTAGTGCTCAGTGTTGCAGGCTGGCTTAGAGCGGCAGCGCGGGCAGCACCGTACCTGCGCATTCGCCCAGGCTGATCGTGGGGTAGCCGTCTTTGCTGCAACGAGCCCTGAGGATGATCTGGTCGTGGTCGTTCAGAAAGCTGCGTTCCTCGCCCCAGGGCAGCGTAAGGGGTTGCTTGCCGCTGACGGTGAGCTCCATTAGCGAACCCGCTTCGCCCTGCGACGGGCCCGACAACGTACCGGTGCCCAGCAAATCGCCCGGCTGCAGCTTGCAGCCGTTCACGGTGTGGTGTGTGATGAGCTGTGCCACATTCCAGTACGCGTCGCGGAAATTGCTCGACGACAGGCGAGCGGGTTCGGCGCCCTGCTTGCGCGACTGTTCAGTGGTGAGCAGTACTTCCAGATCGACGTTCAGCGTGCCCGCCTTGCGGTTCGCTTCCGACGTTAGATACGGCATGGGCTGAGGATCGTCGGCCGGGCGCTCGAAGGCCTGGCGGAAGGGTGCCAGGGCTTCAAGGGTGACCACCCACGGCGAAATGGTGCTGGCGAAGTTCTTGGCCAGGAATGGGCCTAGCGGCTGGTATTCCCACGCTTGTAGGTCGCGCGCCGACCAGTCGTTCAGGATACACAGGCCGAAAACGTGCGATTCGGCCGCGTCGATACCGACACGACGCCCTTGCTCGTTACCGGAGCCGACGAAAATACCCAGTTCCAGTTCGTAATCGAGCCGTGCGCAAGGGCCGAAGCCGGGAGTACCGCCTTCTTCAGTGGGGCGGGTCTGGCCGACGGGGCGATGAAATTCCTGGCCCGACACGCCAATGGTGGAAGCACGGCCGTGGTATCCGATGGGCACCCACTCGTAGTTGGGCAGCAGGGGATTATCAGGACGGAATTGCTTGCCTACCGCCGTTGCGTGGTGCTTTGAAATGTAGAAGTCGGTGTAGTCGCCGATATGCGCGGGCACGTCGTGTTCGACGGCCGAGCGATCGATGAGCAACGGCTCCACTCGACTTTGCAGTGCTGAACCTTCACGCAGAGCGCGCGAGAGCTCTAGGCGCAGTGCAGACCAATGCCCGTTGCCCAATGCCATAAGCGTATTGAGTTTGCTGGCTTTGCAGGCCCGCAGTGCCTCAGCGGCCTTGCCCTGCCAAGGTTGCAGCTCGGCGAGAGCTGTGAGGTCGAGCACCTTGTCGCCGATGGCCACGCCGATACGGAAGTCGCCACTGCTTCCTTTTTCGCGGAACACCCCGAACGGGAGATTCTGGATGGGAAAGCCGTTATCGGGGATATTTGCGGAAGCCACCCAGCTCTTCAAGCCCGGGTCGTGTGTTTCATTCAGCTGTGACATGGCACTGGTAATTCCTGTTTCTACTATGAAGCCGATGGCCCTGGCACGGTCAGGCCTCTGCCATGACTGATCTACGCGCTTCTTCGAGGGCCTCTGAGATGACATCGAGGTCGCCGATGTGATTCGATAATAACAGCACCAATGCGGCGTTCATGGCATTGCTTTCGTTCGTGCTGAGGTCGCGATGGGCGCTGATGAGGCGCTCATAGAATGCGTCGGGCACATTGAAATTGGACTGCGTGTTCAGTTGTGTCATGACGATACCTCCTGGGTACGAGTGGCGCGCCGAACGGCCTTTTGTATCGTTGCGATGTCGGCCACGCGCCAGCGTGCTGCGATGTGTTGGTCGGGCCGGATCAGATAGCAGGCGCCGGTTCGAACGTCGTACCGGCCTGCCAAGATCGCGTCGTGGTCGACCACATAGTCGAAGTCCGGCGTGATGTCTCTCTCCAGCGCCGGCGGAACGACGAGGATACAGCGAACCGGTATCGATTGGGAACCCGGGTTATCCAATTGTGTCAATAGTGCGCGGTCGGGCAGAGTTTCGTCACAGAAGAAGGCTACGGTGAATGCGCCCGGTGTCTGGCCCAACTGGCTCAGCCACCAAACGGTATGGCCGTCGCGGGTCACCGGCCCATCAGGCGCCACGGCGCCCACGGGCAGCTTCGCATTGAACTCGTCGGTGTCTGGCGTATTCAGGCTGGATTCGGTATAGAACGTGGCTTCAGAGAGCCGCCCGCTATTCACGAGCCGGCGGGCGAAGTCATGTTTCTTGGCAAGCCGCAGTACCGCGTTGCGAAACATGAGGCTGGTTTCGCTTTTAGGAGTAATGAAATCGGTGGAGCGTGTGGAGTTGCGGATGTTCTCATCGGCGGCGAATTCGCGTTCCTCGCCGTAGGTGTCGAGCAGCGCGGCGGGCGCGACACCGCGCATCACAAGATCGAGCTTCCAAGCCAGATTATCGACATCCTGCACACCGCTATTGGCGCCTCGGGCGCCGAAGGGCGACACCCGGTGCGCCGCATCACCGGCAAAGAAGACGCGGCCGTGGCGGAAGGCGTCCATGCGCTCACAGGCAAACGTGTACACGCTGACCCATTCCAGCTGCACGTCGATATCCTTACCGAGCAACGCGCGGATACGCGGGAGCACCTTTTCCGGCTTCACCTCTTCCGCTGGGTCGGCATCCCAGCCCAGCTGAAAGTCGATGCGCCAGACGTTGTCGGGCTGGCTGTGCAGCAACACCGATTGATTCGGATGGAAGGGCGGGTCAAACCAGAACCACCGTTCCGTGGGGAAATCGGCTTCCAGCTTCACGTCTGCAATGAGGAAACGATCGCGGAAGATCTGGCCGTGCGCTTCCTGGCCCAGCATCTTGCGCATGGGGGAACGGGCGCCGTCACACGCGATGACCCAGTCGGCCTGCAGCATATGGGTGCCGTCGGGCGTTTCGACTGTGAGCGTTACCGGGCCTTTGTCGTTGTCGGCGACGCCGGTGACCCGGTTCTTCCAGCGCAGGTCGATGCGCGGGTCGGATTCGCACTTCTCGTAGAGATAGCCTTCGCAGTAGTACTGCTGCAGGTTGATGAACGCGGGGCGCCGGTGGCCGGCTTCCGGCAGCAGGTCGAAGTTCCACACTTCGTCGTCGCGAAAGAATAGCCGCCCCACATTCCACGACACCCCTTTCTGCACCATGCGCTCGCCGACTCCCAGCCGATCCCACACATCGAGCGTGCGCTTGGCGAAGCAAATGGCGCGTGATCCCACCGACAGCGTGTTGTCGTCGTCGAGCACGACTACGGAGTGCCCGTGGTGCGACAAGTCGAGCGCCATGCTCAGGCCCACAGGGCCCGCGCCCACCACGATGATGGGGTGATGGGTGGGGGCACCGGCCGGAAGAGGCCGGTAGGGCAGTCGCAGTGATTGGTAATCGATGTCTCCCACTGCCGTTCTCCTTTGCGTGCTGTCTTGTTGTTTTTAGCCTTCGAGCTGCTTCCACATTTCGATGTCGCGTTCTGCAGTCCAGATGCGCGGATCGTCATGACCCGTGGCTTCGTCATAGGCGCGCGACACGTCGAACGGCATGCAGTGGTCGAAGATGACCCAGTCGGCGTAACGCGGCTTCATGAAGTCGTAGGCTTCGCGATAGATGGTTTTCAGGTCTTTGCCCGCTGCGACGCCATTGTTCACCGTGGTGTACAGGTCGGTCAGGAAGCCGCGCGTACCGGCCAGCGCCTGGCGCACTTCGCTTGCGCTCTTCAAGGCGGGGCCGCGACCCGGCACCATCTTTTCTGCGTTGAATTCGGCAAGCCGATCAAGGGTCTGCGGCCACTCACGGAAGTAAGCGTCACCGGCGTAGGGAGTTGATTGGTATTCCACCAAGTCGCCGGCCATCATGATGCGCTGCTCGGGCAACCAGGCAATGGTGTCGCCCTTCGTGTGGCCGCGGCCGATCTGCAGCAGCTTCACTTCCAGATTGCCCAAGTCGACCGTCATTTCGCCCTTGAACGTCATGGTGGGCCAAGTGAGGCCGGGCGGAACGGACTCGACTGCGCGGAACAGGCGGGGAAAGCGGCCGATCTCGCTGGCCTTGTCTTGTTCGCCGCGCTCGACGATGAGGTCGTATGTGTCGCGGCTGGCGAGAATTTCTTGGGCACCGTAAGCCGATGCGCCCAGCACGCGCACGGCATGGTAGTGCGACAGCAAAATGTATTTGATGGGTTTATCGGTGACTTCGCGTATGCGGCGAATCACATCTTGGGCCATCACGGGCGTGGCTTGCGTGTCGATGACCATCACGGCGTCGTCGCCGATCAGCACGCCGGTGTTGGGGTCGCCCTCGGCCGTGTAGGCATAGGCGTTGTCAGATAATTTCTCGAAAGACACTTCCTTGTCTTCGAGGTCGGCGTGCGATGCGAATTGCTTGCTCATTGAATCGTGCTCCTCATTTCAGGTGTGAAGGATGTTACTCAACTGTTCGTTAATGTGCAATGTATTCGCTATAAACGAATTAGTACGAAGTCATCTTCGTTGGCAGCGTGCACAGAAATAGGTGGCGCGCTGGCCTTGAACGATGCGGCGTATAGGTGTCGCACAGTGGCCGCACGGTTGCCCCGCCTTTTCATAGACGGCCGCATGCAAGGTGAAGTAGGCGCCCGGTTCACCTGTGGCGTCAACATAGTCGCGTAGCGTGCTGCCACCCGATTCAAGGGCTTGACTGAGCGTTTCTTTTATGGCGTGTGCCAGCCGCTCGCATCGTGGGCGCGAGAGTTTGCCCGCAGCCAATTGCGGATGGATTCCGGCCTTGTACAGCGCCTCGGAGGCGTAGATGTTGCCCACCCCCACCACCACATTCCCCGCGAGCAAGGCCTGCTTCACCGCGACACTGCGGCCCGCAAAGCCTCTATGTAGATGCGCGCCATTGAAGGCGGGGTTGAACGGCTCGATACCGAGGCGGGCTAATAACGGATGATCCTCGACCGGGCCCAGTTCTGCCGGATGCCACAGTACGGCGCCGAAGCGTCGTGGGTCATGCAAGAGGAAGCGCGCATGGGTGAAACGCCATTCCGCGTGATCATGCTTGCGCCGCGGTTCGTCCATGAGCACCCGCCGCAACGAGCCTGACATGCCCAGGTGAACAATCTGGGTGCCATGGTCGAAGTTGATGAGCAGATATTTGCCGCGCCGGCCGCAGGAACGCACCGTTTGACCACTCAGTGTGGCGGGCATGTCGACAGGCACCGGCCAGCGCAGCCGGGAATCGTGGATGTGGAACGATTCCAGGATTTGGTCTGTCATAATAGGCGCAATGCCGCGCCGTGTCGTTTCGACTTCCGGGAGTTCAGGCATACGGGGTGCTAACAATATCAACGATGACCATGCAATTTTGCCACTCGGTGCCAGACCCTGGGCGCAACGGCCTTGGGTGTATTTGATGAAACGACTTCTTGCCGTCCTGATTGCTGTGTCGTTCGGTGCATTCGCTTCGCCCGATTCCGCCCGGGCAGAAACGCGAGCGCAGCTGCTGCTGGGTGCGCCGCCTGAGATCGACGCTGCCGAGCAGATTCGCTTGCGCCCGGGCGAATTGCCTGCGGTTCGTCTCACTGCCGACATCCTGTACCGGCTGCTCGCCGCCGAATTCGCCGCTCAACGTTCCTCGTTCGACATGGCTTCCGAGCTCATGTACGGCCTCGCCCGCGAAACGTCCGACCCGCGCCTGGCGCGTCGCTCTTTCCAGTTCGCCATGGCGGGCCGCGATCTGCCTGGCGCGCTGCGCGCAGCACGTCAGTGGGTGCTGGTCTCGCCGAATGACCCGGATGCCGTGGCGTCTTCGCTGGCGCTAGCGGCATCCAATGGCCAGACCACCGGCCTGGCGGGAAACCTGCGTGCACGCATTGAAGAGGCCAACAATAAAGAACAAGCCATAGCGCAAGCTGCCTCCATCGTTTCAAAGATGAACGATAAGCGTGTGGCGTATCAGGTGCTCGACGAGGCCTTACCCGATTCGGTACGCGATCTGCCGCTGGCGCAATTGGCACTGTCTGATGCGGCGTGGCAGGCCGACGAGCCCGTGCTGGCACTTGAGGCCGCACGTCGGGCACTCGAGCTGGCTCCGCATTCAGAGATGGCGGCGCAACGGGTACTTGAATACGGCTTGCGCGTTGATTCGCGCGCGGCGATTCGCGAAACACGCGACTATGTCGAGCGCTACCCGGAAATGCGCCGCCTGCGGCTGTTGCTGGTGAACCGGCTGGTAACCCGCCATGAGTTCGATGCCGCCCTGGCCGAGGTACAGGCCATGCGTCAGCAAGCGCCCGAAGACTTCGATTTGCTTTATACCGAAGCTGAAGTCAATGTCCGGGCCGAACGCTACGAGCGTGCCAAAGTACTGCTGAATGAATACATTGCGGTGCAAGAGCAGCGTGGCGATGCGCTGCCCGACAAGGCCACCACTGCGGGCGGCGACGCGTCGGACGCCCGGCTGCTGTTGGTGCAAATCGCTGAAAAGCAGAACGACTTCAACGAAGCGGTGCGCCAGCTCGACCTGATCGATGACCCGTCTTTGCGCTTCCAGGCGCAAATACACAAGGCGGTTCTGGTTGCACGCCATGGCAACCTCGAGAGCGCGCGCGCCACACTGCAGCAGCTCGAACCGCAAACCGACAACGAGCGTACGGTGCTGGCGCTCACCCAGGCTTCTATTTATCGCGACTCCGGGCGCAGCGAAGAGGCCATTGCAGTGCTCGAGCAGGCCGATGCCGACATGCCCGGCACTGAAGAAATCAAGTACGACCTGGCCATGTTGTACGAACGGCATGGCCGCTACGACGATTTCGAACGGCTGATGCGCGAAATCATCGAGATCGCTCCCGAAAACGCCAACGCCTACAACTCATTGGGCTACACGTTCGCTGACCGCAATGTCAATCTGGATGAGGCGGAAGAGCTGCTCGAGCAGGCGTTGGAACTCGAGCCCGACAATCCCTTTATTCTCGACAGCGTGGGTTGGTATCTTTACCGCACTGGCGATTACGCCGGTGCGCTCGAGTACCTTCGTCGCTCATGGCACCAGTTGCCCTCTGCCGAGGTGGCGGCGCACCTAGGTGAAGTGCTGTGGATGATGCAGCGCAAGGCCGAAGCACGCAGCGTCTGGAAAGAGGGGCTCGAGCACGAGCCCGATAACGAAGTGCTGCAAAAGACATTGCAGCGCTTCAAGGTTCGACTTCCATGATTCGGCACTCGCGCCGGCGTGCGCTCACGTGGCTATCGGCCGCCACGCTCCTCGGGCTGGCCGGGTGTGCGGGCCCCGCGCTCATTCAAGGTGATGGCGAGGCGTTTCAACGTACCGGGCGATTCGCCGTCAACGTCACTGAAGCGGGCGTGCCGCCCGATGCGGTACAGGGCGGATTCTCGTGGCGTGACACAGGCAGTCATCTGCAGCTCGATCTGGTGAATCCGCTGGGCTCCACCCTGGCGCGTATCAGCGTTGACGCATCGGGGGCCACGCTTCAGCGGGCCGACGGCAGCACCGAACACGCGCCTGATGCCGACGCGTTGGTGGCTCGTGTGTTGCATGTGGCTTTGCCGGTCTCTAGCCTGCGCGACTGGATGCAGGGCCGGCCAGGGCCTGGTGCCACCGAAGGCGTACAGCGCGACGATGCCGGGCGACTGCTCTCGTTCAGCCAAGACGGCTGGTCGGTACGACTTTCGCGCCATGATTCGCACGGCCCCGGCCTGTTGCGGCTTGAACGTCGCGACGGTGCGCGGCAGATCTCGGCGCGTTTAGCGGTCGATACGCAGGGCCAGCAGTAAGGCGTTAAATGGCTCTGTACGACGTTCCGGCGCCAGCCAAGCTCAACCTCTTCCTGCATGTCACCGGTCGGCGGGCCGACGGTTATCACGAACTGCAAACGGTCTTCCGATTCATCGACCTATGTGATCGGCTCGATTTCGACATTCGATACGATGGGCAAATCCGGCGAGAAGGCGACACCTTGCCCGGCCTCGCACCCGAGACTGATCTCGTCGTACGGGCGGCAAGAGCTCTTCAGCAGGCTACAGGGTGCCCATTGGGTGCGCAGATCCGCTACACCAAGCACATTCCTTCCGGTGCCGGGCTGGGTGGGGGGTCGAGTGACGCCGCCAGTACGCTCATCGCCTTGAATCGGCTCTGGAATACCGGCCTTGATCGCGAAGCGCTGATGAAGCTCGCGCGGCCCCTGGGTGCCGACGTGCCGGTGTTTATCTTCGGTCGCCCAGCCTTTGCGGAGGGCATCGGCGATGTCTTCACAGAGGTTCAGTTGCCCGATCGCTGCTACCTGGTACTGCGCCCGGAAGGGGGCATCTCCACCGCAGAGGTTTTCAGTGCTCCCGACTTGACACGAAATGCTAAACCCGTAATAATTTCGGTCTTCGCTCATTGGCAAGCGGCCAACGCGCAGCAAATAGCTAGTTCCAACACGCTTTACGGAAACCCGCTATTTGGGCGCAATGACCTCGAACCAGTGGTGCTTGCACGGTACGAAGACATTCGCCAGATGGTGGTTGCCTTGCGTCAGCAGGGGTTTCGTGCAAGAATGTCGGGTTCAGGAAATTGCTTTTTTGTTGAGTACAATACGCAGCAAGAAGCCACCAGAGCGCGGCAGGTAATTTCCAGTAAAATGCTGGGGTGCGAAAGTGAAAGGCATGCGGAAACTGAAAAACAGCCGTGCGCCGGGCGCGGAAGCATTCATGCGGTTGTGGAACGCACGTGGGTTTGCCCCGCTTTGCCCGAACACCCGCTACGGCACTGGTAGTAAAGAATTTTGGGGTATAGCCAAGCTGGTTAAGGCACCGGATTTTGATTCCGGCATGCGAAGGTTCGAAT
>CAZPYF010000007.1:0-26336 GCA_964590015.1 uncultured Burkholderiaceae bacterium | reverse complement strand
CAGCAGCAGCTTGCGCTTACGCCGCAACTGCAGCAGTCGATCCGTTTCCTGCAGCTCTCGGCGCAGGATCTGGAGCTCGAGGTGGCGCAGGCGCTGCAGGATAACCCCCTGCTGGAGCGCGGTGATGAGTATGACATTGATGCGGATGTCGCGGTAGCGCAAGGTCCCGAAGCCGAGCCTGAAGATCGATGGCTACCCACCAGTACTGCGGGTCGCAGTTCCGGGTGGGATGACGACGATGCTGAGCGGCCCGAATCACCTTTACCGTTCACGCTGCGCGATCATCTGGCCGAACAGCTGCGCATGACACGCGCCGGTGATCGCGACATCGTGCTGGTGGAACTGCTCATCGATGAACTCGACGACCATGGTTATTTGCCCACCCCCCTGGCAGACATCGAGAGCATGCTGCCCGCCGAATATGCTGTGGAGCTACAAGAGCTCACCACGGCCCTGAAGCTGCTTCAGTCGTTTGACCCACCGGGTGTGGGCGCTAGAACCCTCTCAGAGTGTCTGCTTCTACAGCTGGCGCGCAAGCTCCAGGAAGACGAAAGGGTGGCGCCCGACGTACACGAATGTGCCCGCACGATTGCTGAACAGCACCTTCCGATGTTGGCCACCGGCAACCTGAATCGATTGCGCGACGTATTGGGGTTGCCTATGCCCGTGGTGCGGGCCGCGCACGGCCTGTTATTAAGCCTTGAGCCGCGACCCGCCCGAAACTGGGCGGGTGACACCGCCGATTACGTCACTCCCGATGTGGTCATACGCAAGTCGGCCGGCCGCTGGGTCGCCTACTTGAATCCGGCCGTCGTGCCACGTGTACGCATCAATTCGGTGTACGAAAGCCTCATGGCTCAGGCTCAACCTTCACCGGAAATGCAGGCGCAGTTGCAGCAGGCTCAAGGGCTGGTAAAAAGCGTGAACCAGCGCTTCGTGACCATACTCCGGGTGGCGCAAGCCATCGTCGATCAACAGACGGGCTATTTCGAGCGGGGCGTTTCGGCCATGAAACCCATGGTGTTGCGCGATATCGCGTTGAACCTGAACCTGCACGAATCCACCGTTTCGCGGGCTACGCGGCAGAAGTACGCCCAAACCCCGTGGGGCGTGATCGAGCTCAAACAGTTCTTCAGTTCAGCGTTGCAGACCGACGACGGCGAAACCACCTCGGCCACGGCAGTGCGCAGCCTCATTGCCAAGCTTGTGAGTGAGGAGCCGCCGCTCAAACCCTTGTCAGATAACCGGATCGCCGAGTTACTGGCCGGCCAGGGGGTGACTATTGCGCGCCGCACCGTGGCCAAGTATCGCGAAGCCGCCGGCATTGAGCCGGCCATCATGCGAAAGGCCCGGGCGGCGCTCGATGCGCGTTGAACTCAGAAGATTCAGAACGCCCAACGCAGTTGTACTTCCCCCGCCACGGCGTCGTAGCCGCCACCCGTGCGCCCTGTTAGAGTCGCGCTAACCGCCATGTGGGGTGTGGGGCGGTAGGTGACGCCGGCCCGGAGCGCCAGCGCGTCGCGTGGCAATACCGTGTTCCGGCTAGTGAACGATACCTCCGGCGCGGCGGCGAACGTGGCGGTATGAACGGCTTCTCGGTTCATCCACTCTCTGTCCCAAGTGGCCTGCGCGTGCGCTGTCAGGCCCGCGCCGCTGGCGAGTGTGTGGTCGAACCGCGCCGCCAGGCCCAGGCTGGAACGCAGCGCATCGACACTTTCGCCATCGATATGCAGCCGGCTTGCGTCCGGGCCGCTCTCATCGATGCGCGGGTTCGAAACCCTGGCGTAATACAACGCCGCCAGGGGCCCGGCCGACAGCCCGGGTGACAATAGCCATCGATAGCCCGCGCCCACAACAGCGGAGCCGCTATAGCCGGTCCAGTCAGCTGTATGCAAGGCGTTGTAGCCGGCCAGAGACACACGGCGGTCAAATGAGGTGTCTTCCAGGCCCACGCGCAAGCCGCCCCAGGCATATGGCCCCACGTCATCATTCGACGCGTAGCCAGCCTGCAAGCCAATTCCGACTGCAGTACTGCGAACCTTGCCCGACAATGGCGAATCAGGCGACACCGAGCGATGAGCGATATCTACATGGCCGCCAAGACGTATGGCCGGGTGAGCAGCAAGCCGCCGTGTCGCGCCAACAACCAGGCCGTAAGTAGAGCTGTCGTACCCGATGGCGTCATTTCGGGCGCTTTGCCCTGCCTTGCCGCCGAAGCCCGTGGCGAATCCTTGCCAGCCGTCGCCGAATGTTGGGTCGGCGCCCTTGCCCGTAGCTCGAGCGAATGATGATTGCAGCGGCTCGAGCGCCATGTCGAGGGCCAGCCGCTCATGGTGCAGCGATGCTGAGGTGGCCGCACTGTAAATCGCGGGAGACACTTGCCCCAGAGTTCGCTGAACGGCACTACCGTCGAGTGCCGAGAAGTCGAGTGCGGAAAGTAGCGGCTCAAGGCCGCGACCCGTGGCCGCCTGGCGCAGTGCGATACCGGCATTCCGGGCGTTATGGTCGTCGGCATAACGGCTGTAGGCGTCGTGCGGGCGTACGGCTTCCAGGCGATACGTATCCGGCGCAAGAGCCGTCGCGCCGAACTGCAGGGTGGGCGATACATGGAGTGTTTCAACAGTGCCGAATGTGCCCACGGTCGCGGCGGCTTCAATCACGCGTGCGTGAAGGGACCAGCCCTCGGGGTACCACCCCGGCGCTGCCTGTAGAGCGAGGGTACCGTCAAGCTCGGCCGTGCCGTTAACGGCCAGCACGTCATGCGACCCAAGCGGCGTGAAATCCGCTATCAGTTGGCCCAGCTCGCCTTGCTGGAAGGTGCCGCTGACCTCGATGCGTCCGAGCAGGCCGGTACGCGTATCGGCGATGGCGGGGCCTGGCGCAATCACCCCATCGTTACGTAGCAAACCGTTCGCAGAAAGCGTGTGGCGCCCGTTACCCGCCAGTGTGGCGCCATGCTGCACGGCCATACCGTGCACGGTGTTGTGCCCGTCGAGGGCGGTAACGCCGCCGTCGAGCGTGATGTGTAGATTCGCCCCGTCGAGGTTCCCGGCATAACGCATGGCGAAGGCGTGGTCGGGCTCTCCTGTTGCGCGCCCCACGCTGTCAGAGCGCTGCCCGAATGACACTGTGGTGAGGCGCAGAGCGCCGGTATCGTCGCGCTGTGCATAGTGCGAGACGATGTCGCCGACGAGCTGTGCGCCCTGCATGATATTGATTTTTTCAACGTAAGCGTTGGGCGATGCGTACAACGCTGCGGCGCTCCCGGCCACCGGGCCGGTGAGGTCGACGCGTCGCACCAGTGGGCCCTGTAGCTCGGTGAGCGGGGCGAGTGGCCCGTCGGGGCTGAAGCGCATATATGAGCCGCGGTGTTCCCGGAAATCTCCGGCAAGATTGTGGCCCATGTCGAAACGCAGCCCCACACCGAGTTCGCCGGTGGCGCGTACCTCGCCTCGTTGAACGAGCTCATGCCCGTTGCCGTAGGCGAACAAGATACCCTGGCCATTCAACCCCAAGGCGTGTACACGCACGCCGGGCTCCACCGTGATGACATTGCGCTGGCCGTCGACCCGAATGCCGGCGCCGCCGGGCCCGGCGGAAAGCAGGTCGGCCGTTTGAGTGATGTGATTATGGCTGCCGTAAACATGCAGGCCCAGCCCGTGTGTCGCCGTGTTGTAGCGGCCGGGTAGATACGCCGTGCCTTCCGGGTTGCGGGCATGAAAACCACGGTCATTCACAATGTTTAGGCCGTCGCCATAAACGGATCGTCCGAAAAAGTTGCGCCGGTCGACCGAATAGCCCAGATCTTGAACCAGCGCGAGCTCGGCTTCCATTAGACGCGTGTAGTTGCGGAAACTTTGATGGCTCATCAGGCTGTTACGCAACTCGATATGGCTCATGTAGTCAGGGTCGACTTCCACGCGGCCGTCGGGCTGCGTGCGCAGCATGCTGACAGGAAGGCCCGGCAGGCCGCCTTCGAGAGCGTCAAGAATATGAGGGCCGACCAGCATCGCCCCGTCTGCGCGGGTGTCAAAGGCAGCGGCATCAGGCCGAGTGTCGCAGCCCGTGCACAGCACGGCTTGACGCGGGTGGGCTGGATTGCCGTTGTCGTCCGATAACAAGCCGCCCCAAACTGTAAGGCGTTCAGAGAAGTGCGGGGTGAATTCGCCTTGCGTGTCTTCGACATCATTCATCAAGCCAAGCGTGTGGCCTATTTCATGCGTGGCGACCGAGGGGATGTCGATCTTCGGGCGAAGGGCGATCTGTGACGGCAGTGATTCCCCTTCGGCATAGTCGAAGCGGCCCATCACGAACTGGCCGTGTGATCCGAACGCGAGCTCGTCGTGGGGTACGTCGTGCCCCTGTATTGCACGCTGGCTCGCTGTATAGCGGAAGTCTTCGTCGATGTAAGCCGCTGTGCCCATCGCCCCGACGATATCAAAGGTGCCGACGTTCAGAAGTGTGGGTTCGGCGCCCGGTGCAGGCTTTAGAACTTCGGCCCAGTAGGCGGCCGCAGTAAGGATGTCGCGCTTCTGTGTATCACTGAGATTCCAGGTGGATTCGGCGGGGAGGCCCGTTGGCGGATTTAGGTATTTCCCGTCGCCTACGTCAAAGAACCTTACGCGGAACATTTCGGTGCCATCGGGTGCGTACACAGACCTTTCGTCAACGGCCCACGCGGCGCTTGAGCATGCGACCCAGAATGACGCAAGGATGGCAGCAACAGAAAAACGTGAAGTCATGTCAGGAAGTTTTTCGTTACACATGTTGCAGACTTTAGTCTAGAAGGTCGCCGACGTCACTGATCCACAGCGTTACAAAAAAACTATTGAGACTATTGTCAAAACCTACAGATCTAGTTGATAATTGTTCTCATGTTTATTTGCGTATGTAATGCCATCACGGAACGTCAGGTTCAGGAAGCGGTCGCAACCGGAGCCTCGTCACTGTCCGACCTCGAAGCGCAACTCGGTGTGGGCGGCAGTTGCGGCTGCTGCCGCGAAACGGCATCCGACTATCTGCCTGGCGGCCGTTACGCCGGGCATGTTACCGAGCCGCATGAACAGGGCGCGTACAACAGTGACGCTGCAAACGATTCCGAGCTGGCTCCGCTACAGGTAGTGGCCGTCAGCCGAGGCTGACCCGTCGTCTGGTGCCCGAACACGGTGGCGCGCCATGTGCGCGGTCGCCGTGTTAGTCTATGGTTGAACTTTTAATCCTCAGCCAGCGGAGTGTGGCCATGAAAGGCGATCCCACCGTCATCCAACATCTCAACCGGCAACTCAAGAACGAGCTCACCGCCATCAACCAGTATTTCTTGCATGCCCGTATGTACCGGCATTGGGGCTTCGAAAAGCTCGGCAAGAAGGAATACGACGAGTCCATTGGTGAAATGAAGCATGCCGATCTCCTGATCGAACGCATCTTCATGCTCGACGGTTTGCCGAATCTGCAAGACCTGCACAAGTTGCTTATCGGCGAAACGGTACCCGAAATACTGTCGGGCGACCTGCGTCTGGAACAAGGCTCGCAAGAGACCGTGAAAGAAGGTATTGCCTACTGCGAGTCAGTGCGCGACTACGTTTCACGCGATATTCTCAGAGAGATCCTTGCCGACACCGAAGAGCATATCGATTGGCTCGAGACCCAGATCGAGCTGGTCGACAAGATCGGCCTGCAGAATTACCTGCAGTCGCAGATCGAAGTCGACTAATCGGCAAGACGATTAATTCGCAAGACGACTAACCCTCGAGCCGAGTAATCCGCCAGTCGAGTAATCCGCCAGTCGGGTAGATCACCAAGCGGGTAATCCGCGAGTCGCGTAAGCCGTGAACCGGGCCTGGTCCTCAAGAAGGATCAGGCCCGTTTTCTTAGAAATTCTTCGACGGGCAGTCGCGTGTTCGGCCCCACGCGTTGTTCGGCTCGCAGTATTTATTGCGTGCCGCCCATGAGCAGCTCGGCCGATCAAAGAACCCTAACCTTTCGCATGCCTGCAATTCGTTGTTCAGAGCGGCTTGCCAGTTGCCGCCCGTTTGCGGGCCGCCGGCTTGCGCTGGCGGAGGCGGCGGTGGGGGTATCGTGATATCCACCGGCTGAATTTGCTGCCCGCCGACGCCCGCATTGGGCCCGGTTCCGGGTACGACGAAATCGCCGCGCGCCTCATTTCCCGAAAGCAGATCGCCCACATCGGCCAAGCCGCGCAATCCGTGCGGGTTCGCGTTGGCGATTTGAATCGCTTCGTCCATGCTGATTGTGGTGGTGGCAAGACTGATGGGAGTTTCAGCCTGCACCTCGGCCACGCTCGGCGCTTCGATTTCCCACTGGATGGGTTCCATAGGTTCCGGAACGCCCAGCCGGCCGTCGACCAGCGGCTGTGGGGCAAGCGCCAGAAACGGCTTGCCGTCGGCGCCCAGTACCGGCACGTCGGACAGTTCAGGCGGGGTTTCCTTCACTTCCGGTTTGACTGGGCCGTGCGCGACCAGCCATTCGCCCAGGCGAATGCCGCCCCAGGCAGAAGCGCCCAGGGAAATGACCAGAATGGCAAAGATCAAACGCCAGGACATTCGTATCCTCAATATTCACGTGTAGGGGGAGTATATAAGCTCTGACCCCTACTTACTGTTGACCGAAAACCTGCCCGCCATGTTCCCGCATGGCGTGGAACTCTACGTCGGGATACAACTCTTGCGCCACCCGTAACTGCGCCGGCGAAGACGCGAGAAAGGCGCTGGCATCGACCACGTCATGCGCGATATGGGCGGCGTTTGAGTCCATGAACTTGCGCAGCGCTTTTGGGTCTTCAGAGGTGATCCAGCGGGCCAGGTTGTAACGTGAGGGCATGAGGCGTGCCTCGACGCCGTATTCGGTCTTGAGCCTGTGCGCCACCACTTCGAATTGAAGCTGGCCGACAGCGCCCAACAGCAATGCTCCGCCCATATCCTGCCGGAAGACCTGAATCGCGCCTTCTTCGCCCAGCTGCGTGAGCCCGGTGCGCAGCTGCTTGGTGCGCAGCGGGTCTTTCACTTCCACGGCTTGGAAGAGTTCCGGAGCAAAGAAGGGCAGCCCGGTGAAGTGCAGGCTTTCGCCTTCCGTAAGCACGTCGCCCAGCTGCAGAACGCCATGGTTGGGAATGCCGATGATGTCGCCGGCATAGGCTTCATCAAGCAATTCGCGCCGTTGCGAGAGGAACGACACGACGTTGTTGGGCCGCATGTCCTTGCCGGTTCGAGCGATCTTCAGCCGCATGCCGCGTTCGAAGCGCCCAGAACTTACACGAACGAACGCAACGCGATCGCGGTGCGCCGGATCCATATTGGCCTGTACTTTGAAGACCACTCCGGTGAATTTGGGTTCATCGGGGTGCACCGTGCGTTCCAGTGCATTGCGTGGGCCGGGCGGCGGAGCGAGCTCTACCAAGGCATCCAGCACTTCCTGCACGCCGAAATTATTAATGGCTGACCCAAAGAACACCGGCGTGTGGCGTCCGGCCAGAAAGGCGTCGTGATCGAAGGGTACCGAGGCTTCAGATATCAGTTCAATCTCTTCACGGGCTTTCGCATACGCCTCACCGAAACGTTCAATGGCTTGCGGGTTGTCGAGCCCTTCAATGAACTCATCGTCGCCATGTCGCGACTTTTGCCCCGACTGGAACACGCGCATGCGATCGTCGCGAATGTTGAACACACCGCCGAAGCGCCGTGCCATGCCCACTGGCCAGGAAAACGGAATAGCGTCCATCCCGAGGTGGGATTCGATCTCGGAAATCAGGTCGAGCGGCTCGCGTACTTCGCGGTCGAGCTTGTTGATGAAGGTGATGATCGGCGTGTTTCGCGCCCGACACACCGCCAGCAGACGCTCGGTCTGAGGTTCCACGCCATTGGCGGCATCGATCACCATCAGCGCCGCATCCACGGCCGTCAAGACGCGATAGGTGTCTTCGGAAAAGTCTTGGTGGCCCGGGGTGTCGAGCAGATTGATGACGGTGTCGCGATACTCCATCTGCATAACCGACGAAGCTACCGAGATGCCGCGTTGCTTTTCGATCTCCATCCAGTCGGATGCCGCGTGACGGCTGGCCTTGCGTGCCTTGACGCTGCCCGCAATCTGAATCGCGCCGGCGAACAGCAGCAGCTTTTCGGTAAGGGTGGTTTTACCTGCGTCGGGGTGGGAGATGATGGCAAAGGTGCGTCGTCGTTTGACTTCGTGGGGGATGCTCATGGTGTGGAGTATGGGGGATTCTTTTTGTAATGACTAAAGCTCAGGCGCGCCGACTGAAGGTGGCCAGCACAGTGCCTGCAAGAATGAATAAGGCGCCGAAGCTGCGGTTGACCCAGCGAATGTGCCCGGGAGCGCGCAACAGGCGCAACACGCGTGCAGCCAGCGACGTATAGCATCCCATGGCCACCAGGTCGGTGAGGCATAGCGTGGCGCCGATTATCAGATACTGTAGCGGCAGCGCAGCACTCGGGTTCAGAAACTGCGGAACCACGGCCATCAGAAACACCGTGCCTTTCGGGTTGGTGATATTGACCAGACATCCGCGTAGCACGAGATCCCGCACGCGGAAGTCGGTGGGGGCTGCGCTTTCCACAGCCACGGGAGCGGCATCGGTACGAAACTGCAGCCATCCCAGATAAACCAGATACGCCGCACCCAGCCATTTCAGCGTGGTGAAGGCGATTTCCGAGGTGGCCAATATGGCGCCCAGACCCACCGCCACAATGCAGAACTGGATGATGAGGCCCAGCAACAGGCCGAGCGTGGTCCAGTAGCCGCGCCGGAACCCGTATTTGAGCCCCGACGCCATCGCCGAGATGGCTCCCGGGCCGGGAGAAAACGAAATAGCCCAGGAAGCAGCAAAGAAGGCGAGCCAGGTGGAAAGCGACATGGCGAGTCGGTGGGTGAGGCGGGTTAGCGGGGGGTGCCTTTGCCCAGCAAGGCGCCTTGTGGTGCCGTACGGCGAGCGCTCGTGGGCGACGCCGCGGGGCGGCTGTCGCGTCGTACGCTATCGCGGCGGCCGGTGTCGGCCTGGCCCGAACCTTGTACAGACCCGTGGCGTGCCGGGGCGCTGCTGCGCCCCCCAGCCCGTGCCGGCCTGCCGCTGCCACCACCACCGCCTTCGCGGCGACCGCGTGGGCGGGAATCGCGGCGCTCGTCGTCGCCGGCGCTACCCGACGATGCCGTGCGCACAATGGTGGAGGGATCCCAGCCCGCGATTTGAATGCGGTCGATAGGGCGCTTGATGACCCGCTCGATATCTTTCAGCAACTTGATTTCGGAGTTGTCGACGAGCGACAGTGCGGAGCCCGGGCTACCTGCACGGCCCGTGCGGCCGATACGGTGCACGTAGTCTTCCGGCACATTCGGTAGTTCGAAGTTCACAACCTGCGGCAGTTGGTCGATATCGAGGCCGCGCGCTGCAATGTCGGTGGCCACCAGAACGGCGATCTTGCCGTCTTTGAAGCCGCTGAGCGCGCGTGTGCGGGCTGACTGGCTCTTGTTACCGTGAATGGCGGCGGCTGTGAGCCCGTCTTTCACAAGTTTCTCGGCCAGGCGGTTGGCGCCATGCTTGGTGCGGGTGAACACCAGAACCTGGTGCCAGCCGCGACCGCGAATGATGTGGCTCACAAGGTCGCGCTTATGGCTCTGTTCCGTGAGCACGACGCCTTGTTCCACCAGCTCGGAAGCTGTATTGCGCCGAGCCACCGAAATCTCGATAGGGTTGTTCAACAAGCCCGTGGCCAGGCCGCGGATTTCGTCGGAGAACGTGGCCGAGAACAGTAGGTTCTGGCGCTGCTTGGGCAGTAGCGCAAGAACCTTGCGGATGTCGCGAATGAAGCCCATGTCGAGCATGCGATCAGCTTCGTCGAGCACCAAGACTTCGACACCCGACAGATCGACCGTCTTCTGACCGGCGTGGTCGAGCAGGCGGCCCGGTGTGGCCACCAGAATGTCGAGCGGCTTACGCAATGCGCTGATTTGCGGATTGATGTTGACGCCGCCAAACATCACCATGGAACTGACCTGGGTGTGCTTGCCGTAGGTACGCACCGACTCTTCGACCTGTGCCGCGAGTTCGCGGGTGGGGGTCAGCACCAGCACGCGCGGGCGCCCGGCTTTGCGTTGCGTCGCAGGCTCGTTGATGAGCCGATGCAAGATGGGAAGCGTGAAGCCGGCGGTTTTACCGGTACCGGTCTGTGCTGCAGCCAAGACGTCGCCGCCCTTTATGACCTGCGGTATGGCTTGAGCTTGGATGGGTGTGGGTTGGGTATAGCCCGAATCGGCGATGGCACGCAGCAGCGGCTGTGCCAGACCGAGGTCGGCAAAGGTGTTAATGGAATTCAAGAAATGCTCCAGCGACGGCCTATCGCTCGGAGACGAGTGATACCAATCCAGGCTGACGATCTTACGGATGAAAGAGAACAAGAGAAGCTTGCTGCTCTGAAGCGTGCAGACTGGTTCGCACGCAAAAGATGTATTTTACAGGTAGACGCGCCTGCTGTAATCTCGCGGCACCCCATTTCTGTGGAAAAAGCTCATGAAGCGCCTGTTTTTGCTGATTTTCCTGCCTTTTCTCGGCGTATTGTCGGGTTGTGGCTACAACGAGATCCAGCGCCTCGACGAACAGGTAAAGGCGGCGTGGTCGCAAACCTTGAATCAGTACGAGCGCCGCGCCGATCTGGTGCCGCAGCTGGTGAGCTCCGTCGATGCGTATATGGTGAATGAACGCGCCATTCTCACCGAAGTCACGCAGGCCCGTGCGCAGGTGGGTCAGGTGCGAGTCACCGTCGACGACCTCGACAACCCTGAGCTGATGGCCCGCTTCGAGCAGGCGCAAGGCCAGTTGGGCTCCGCACTATCGCGTTTGCTGGCGGTGTCCGAGAACTATCCGCAGCTGAAGGCCGACGGCTTGTTTCGCGACCTGATGACCCAGCTTGAAGGCACCGAGAACCGCATCGCCACCGAGCGCGGCCGCTATGTGAAGGCGGTTCAGGAATACAACGTTTATATCCGTCAGTTCCCAACCCTCATCACGGCCAAAATTTTCGGTTATGACGTCAAGGCGAACTACGGCGTTGAACGTGAAACAGAACTCATGCGCAGGCCTGACGTCAACTTCACTCGCCCTGCCTCGGCGGGCGGCTAGGCGGCCCACCTATGCATACTTTCCACGCCGAAATTCCCGTCGCCGTAAACAAGCGGCTCGGCGTTTCAGTTTCAACCGCGCGCATGCTGGCTACGTTGCTTGCGGTGGTCTGGCTCGTTTGCATCAGCCTGGTGCAGCCGGTTCAAAGCCAGGAAATGCCGATTCCGGCGTTCGACCGCTGGGTCGTGGATCAGACGGCCACGCTCGACTCCAACACGCGCGAGCATCTCGAGAGTGAGCTGGCGGCGCTCGACGAGCGTAAAGGCGCGCAACTGGCCGTGCTGATCGTGCCGACCACCGGCACAGAGTCGATCGAGGGCTATGCTCGCCGCGTTTTCGACGCCTGGAAGCTTGGGCGCGAAGGCGTCGACGATGGTATTTTGTTCGTGGTGGCAAAAGAAGACCGGCGCCTGCGAATCGAAGTGGGCTACGGCCTGGAAGGCGCGGTTCCCGATCTGCTGGCCGGGCGCATCATCCGCGAACAGGTCACGCCCCGATTCCGGGTCGACGATTATTCCGGCGGCATCGTGGCCGGCGTGGAGAGCCTGTTGCGCCTGATCGACGGCGAGAGTCTTCCCCCGCCTGCCGAGGGCGCAACGCTCGAAGACGATGAATGGGGTGTGGAAGCCGTTTTGCTTCCCTTGGCGTTGATGGCGTTCTTCATGCCGCCACTCTTTGCCTTCTTTGCCACGGCGGTGTTCACCGGCCTGGCGTTCCAGAGCGTGGTGCTGGGGCTGGTGTTCGGCGTCATGGCCGGTCTGCTTTCACTGATCGGCCGGCGCTTCGGGGCGGGCGGCAAGGGCGGTGGCGTGCGTGCCTCGCGCCGGGGCGGCGTGGCCGGCGGGCTGGGCGGCGGCTTCTATGGTGGCTCATCGGGCGGTGGTGGCGGCTTTGGCGGCGGCTTCGGTGGTGGTGGCGGCGGAAGCAGCGGCGGCGGTGGCGCATCGGGAAGCTGGTAACAGGAGATGCAATGAGTGCTCCGGCATTGTTCAAGGAAATGACCGGTTGGGCCGGTATAGAAGGCCAATGGTTACGCCGTCGTCACTTCACGCCCGAAACGCTGGCGCTGATCGCGCAGCGAATACGGGAGTGTGAACGCGACCACCATGGCGAGCTGATTGTCGCGATCGAGGCGGTAAGCCCCATCCACGAACGCGATTCGCGCATGCGCGCGCTCGAGGTATTTGGGCGGCTGAAGGTTTGGGATACCGAGCACGACAGTGGGGTGCTGCTTTACCTGGCACTTGATCGGCATCGCATCGAGATCGTGGCTGATCGCGGTGTGCCGGCCGCCGAGCACGAATGGGAGGCCGTGTGCGCCCGCTTACAGGCCAGACTGGCGGAAAAAGACTATGCGCAAGGCATACTGGCTGCCATTGATGAGATCGAAGCGGTGCTGCGGCGCTATTGTGCGGCCACCTCACCGGACGACCATGAAGGCGATCACGCCGGCCTGTCGAACGAGCCGGTGTTGCTTTAAGTACCCGAGTCGGTCAACGCTTCGGCTAGCCGCTTCACGGCCTGGGTGCGCCGCGCCGATGGCTGGTAGTGCTCGTTCAGTGTCGACCATTCCGGGCTGGCGCGGGCTTCGCTCAGCGCGTCGGGCAATGTGGCCTTGCGAAGCTGGTCGGCCTTCTCCTGAATCAGCGCGTCGATGTCGATTGGCCCCTGGGCGGCATGGCCGCGCCGCTCTAGAGTGGCGATCAGTGCCAGCTCGCGCATGGCCAATAGCCGCAGTACCGCGTCGTCTACCGTGATTTCCTGGTACCCCCGTATGCGGCCGGCCAGCCGTCGGCCCAGCTTATCGGCGCCCTGCCATAGACCGCCGGCCGTGGCGCCAATGAGTGTGGCGGCCCCAAGGCTGATGCCGGCGGTGAACATGTCGAGCGTGGCACCCGCCATCGCGCCCGCGGCCATACCCTTTCCCACATGGATGCCCATGTCCTTCAGCGCTTGCGGATGGAAGAGATCCATATCCCAGCGCTCGCCTTGCAGCGGCAGACTGTGATGGGGGAAGTCTGCACGTCGGAAGTTGTAGCGCCTCAGAATCGCTTCCACGGCGCGTTGCTCGCGTTCCCGGGCAAGCCGCCGCAACGTTTCTGTAGTTTTCTCGAGCTCATCGGTCTGCGCCGGCGACGACAGGCGCAAGCTCGCGATGTCGATCAGCATGTCGGCCGCCAGCATGCGCGCGTCGGTCTGCCGCTGCCGGCGCTGCTCAACCACGTTTTGCTTGAGCGCAGCGAGCAACGAGGCGTGAGCGTCGAGCAGCAATGCGAGCTTGTCGTAGAGCCGCTCTTCGCCGTCGAGCGCGGGCGCAACGGTGTCGAATTCAACCACCGCATGCAAGCCCAATCGCGCCATGGCGCTACGCCATTCTTCAATACGGTGCTGTGGGCTGTTGGTGAAGTTAAGCACCGGCAATAGCGGGTGCCCGCAAGACGCCAACACGGCCAGCTCGTCGCGATGCTTGCCCAATACCGGGTCGCGGGTGTCGATCACATAAATGCCGGCATCGCAGTTCAGCAGTTTGCGCAGCACACGAGCTTCTTGCTCAAAGCGCCGCAAGCTTTCCGGGCTGTCGAGAAACCGCTGGATACGGGCCGGGCCATCGAGCCGCTCGCCGGGCGCCGCCAGCCGCTCAAGATAATCGAGCAGCGCCATGCCGTCTTCCATACCGGGTGTGTCGAACAGTTCAACTGCCGCCGAGCCATCGACCAACAGTTTCACGCCTTCGACATGCCGCGTGGTGCCGGGGTTGTCTTGTACTTCGCCGAAATCGGGGTCACGGCTCAGCGTACGCAGCAGGGACGTCTTGCCCGTATTGGTGTGGCCGACCACCGCGAGCTTCAGCGGTCGTGTTCCGGTCGGTGTACCTGATCCGGCGGAAGAATGAGGAGCGACTTCAGTCGGGAGATCGGGTGAGTCGGGAGCGATCATGTTGACGAGTTTCCAAGCGTCGGCGCTTCAGCGGCGTGCGTCAACCATGCGAATGCACTGGCTGCCTCACCGGCCACCTGTTCCGGTGCTAGCCCGGCGCGCATGGCGTGTTCACGCCACTGCAACCGCCGCGCCGGTGTGTTGTCGTCGGGCAGTAGGGCGATTCGGAACTCTGTGGTAAGCGACGCGAGCTCGGTCAGAAACGCGAATGCCCCCCGGTCGGGGGTCTGGCGCGCATCACAGCAGACCAGCAGTCGGCTTGCCGGCTCACGACGTAATTGCTCGAGTACGCGATGGCGCTGCTCGCGGGTGTCGATCACCCCCAAATCATGCGCGTGTGCGGGTAACGCCGCCGGAGGCCATGGCAAGTCGGCCGGAAGCTCCAGGCCGAGCGCCTGCTGCGAAGGCTTGCCGCCTGTCTGAGGGCGAGGGCGTGGCGCAATATCGGTAGCGGGCCGCTCGGCCGGCGCATCGATGCCGGTGGCCTCGCTGGCAGGCATTAGCCGGTCGTGCAACTCTGCCAGCCCCGGTAGCGACGGGTCGACAGCCAGGCGAGCGACACGGCGCCGCATCACCACGATACTTAACGCGAGCGCGACAAGCCGTGGCAGGACGCCGTACACCGTCACCACGCCCAGCAGCCATGCCGACCACAGTGCCTGGGCATCAGCAGGCAAGGGCTGCAGTGAGCCGCTGGCCCTAATCAGCTCGGGCGAAGGTTGCGGAAAGCCTAGAACCGACGGCAGCCATCCTAACGCGTGTACCCCCATCACGAAGGTGTCGGGCGAGAGCACCGTGGTTTCCCACTGAAAGGTGTAGCGCCGAGCCGCCAAGAGGGCCAGCAATGCAATGAGCGCGCCGAGCAAACCTATTGCCCATAACCCATGGCTCACAATTCCGGCACCCCAGCGTGATAGGCGGCTGCGCGTCATGAGTTCAAGCAGGGCGCGGGGCAGCAGTGCGGCGTCGGGCCCGCGCGCGAGCTTGCGAGTGAGTTTGAGCCACGCGTCAGTGAGCAGGCTGCCCGTGACGCCCGGCTGCACGGCGAAGCTTGCCGCCCACGACAGGAAGGTCAGGGTATGCAAGCCCAGCAACGCCGCAACGGCCAATGTGAGGTTGACGGGTCGGCTGCCATCGCCTAACGCACCGGCGGCCACACTGGCGCCGGCAAGAACGGCCAACAGACAAAAGAACAGTAGTACGAGCCGGGAAATCTGCTGCCAGCGCTGCAGCGTGGTGTCGACCGCTTCACGCTGCGCGAGTAAGCGCGAACGCGTAAGCAAGCGGGCACTGAAATCGCCGCCTTGCGCCCGCGCGCGGCCGGCCTCGGCGGTATCTTCGAGGGGGCCCCAAAGCGACTCGCGCAGCCGTAGGGTTTCAGTGATCCAGTGGTCGTTGAAGGTGTAGGTCATGCTGCGCGTATTGTAAGGCGGTGCCCCATGCAACAGGGCGCCACATGGGCGCCCCGTTTTTGCCTGCGCCGATGCGTGAACGCGGGCGCGACGACACCGGCATACGCCGGGCCAGCTCAGGTTCTGCGAGCCACCAGACCGTAAACGAACAGCACGATGATCGCGCCGATAACCGAGCCGATCCATCCGACGCCTTCGCCGGGTTCGTACATTCCCATGGCGCTGCCCAGGTAGCCCGCGACGACCGAGCCGACAATACCCAGGATGATGGTCATGATGATGCCCATCTTCTGGTCGCCGGGCATGATGGCCCGCGCGATCAACCCCACAACGAATCCGACGATTATCATGCTGATGATGCCCATGGCTACTCCCTGCATAATGGTGACCTGGTCATGATATCGGTTCTGCGCAACCTTAACCTTGGCGGTTTCCATTAGGTTGCATCAACTTGTAAAAGCGGAGCGACAACGATGCGGCTGTTCTTCGCATACTGGCCGTCGCAAAAGACGGTCGATGAGATTACCCCTTGGGTGCAACAGGCGCATGCGCTATACGGCGGGCGCATGATGCGGCCCGACACGCTACACATGACACTTGCGTTCCTGGGCGCCGCCGGCGCCGAGCAGGCGCAGGCCCTGGTTGACGCGTGCGCAGCGTGGACGTTACCGACGGGCGACATGGTGTTGTCCGAACCCGGGCGCTTCAAGAAGCCCGGCGTCGTCTGGTTGGGGCCGGATTCATCTGCGCCCGGTGAGCCGGCCTGGCTATACGCCGCACACGAACGATTGTGGTCGTTGCTTGAACCGTGCGGATGGCAACGGCCGGAATCCGGCTTCCGCCCACACGTTTCGCTGTTGCGCAACGCGGGCCCGGGTGAGCTTTCTGCGTTACGGCGCCCCGACGTTCCGTGGGCGCCCGACCGATGCGTGTTAGTGGGGTCCCACCCCACCCCTTCGGGAAGCCGCTACACCGTATTGGCGGAGCTTAAGCTCGAGGCCGGCGCGGTTCCGTAGCCGCCGGCGCCGTTCCGTAGCCCGCTGCGTTAAGTCACGGCCAGCATGGGCCGTGTATCGACCGGTGTGACATCGACGTAATCGGGTGTAGCTTGCGCCTCGCCCGGCACGCGGAACACGCTGACCGTATGCACGAGCATCTCGGCCTGATCATTCAGCGACTGCGCGGCGGCATCGGCTTCCTGCACCAGAGCCGCGTTCTGCTGCGTGGCGCCTTCCATCTGCGCCACGGCGAGATTCACCTGGTCGATGCCCGCACTCTGCTCTTCGCTGGCCACCGCGATCTCGCTCATGATGTGGCGTACACGGTCGATGCCTTCAAGAACTTCCTGCATGGTGCTGCCGGCGGCGTCGGCCAGGCGGGCGCCTGAATCGACTTCTGCGGCAGACTGCTCGATTAACGCGTGAATTTCGCGTGCCGAGGCGGCAGAGCGCTGAGCCAGGCTGCGCACTTCTGCAGCTACTACGGCGAATCCTTTACCGGCTTCCCCGGCTCGTGCGGCTTCAACCGCCGCGTTCAAGGCCAGAATATTGGTCTGGAACGCGATGCCGTCAATGATGCCGACGATGTCGGCGATATGTGCCGACGTGGAACGGATCGCACTCATGGTTTCCACAAACTGATGCACCGCTGCCCCGCCGCGCTGCGCAACGTCCGTGGCCTGCTGCGTAAGCGCGTTGGCCGCGCGGGCGTTATCGGAATTCTGCCGTACCGTGCTGGCCAGTTGTTCCATCGAGGCCGCAGTCTGTACCAGCGATGCCGCATCGGCCGCCGTGCGGCTTGCAAGGTCGCGGTTGCCCGCAGCGATCTGGCCGGACGCGGTGGCGATATTCTCGGTGGCGCGGCGAACTTGGGAAACGATGCCAATCAGGCTGCCGTTCATTTTGCCCAATGCGCCGAGCAGCTGCTGGATCTCGTCGGTGCCGTCGACATTGATGCGCGAGGTCAGATCGCCCTGAGCAACGGTTTCAGCCATACGCAACGAGGCGCTCAGCGACGTGATCACACTGCGATTGATCAGCATGGATATCCAGAACGCCAGAAGCGCCACGAGCCCCAGGCCCAGCAGCAGGAGCCCGAGATGCAGTTGTGCTTTATCGGCACGCTGTTCAAGCAAAACGCCGAGGGTGTCTGCGGCGCGCTCGGCGAGTTCGAACTGCCCGTCGATAGCGGGTGTCATCGCGCGGAAGAACTCGGTCGACGAATGCCTCAGCACGGATGCCTCGACGATGGCCTGTCTCGCAAGTAACAGGCCCTGTTGCGTGACCTTGTCGGCCTGGCCGGCCGACCCGGCCAGCTCGGCTGCCGCCAGGGCGCTGTGGCGCTGGGCATGGCCAAGCGCGTCGTTCCACGCCTGCAGGCGATCCTCTGCAAGCGCAGTAAGCGTGGCGAGCCGCAGCCGCTCTGTGCTTGTCGCCTCGCCGCGTGCCAGCATGCCGGAACCGGCTCCGCGTGCTTGCCCAAGCAGCTCTGTCAATTGCGGCAAGCTGCTGAAGATGCCTTCGATAAGGTAGTGCGTGTCGGCATGTGGATCGAGGTCGAGCCCCGTGCTGGAGACCATATGGCTGAGCATTTGCAGCTGGCCCGCGATGATGGCTGTGTAGGCGGTGAACGCTTCCGGCGTGGCCGTTGAGCGCGCCTGCACGCTCGACGCAAGCTCATTGGAGCGTTGACGCAATGAGGTGAGCGTTTCAATGACATCGGGCGCCACACCCGCTGCCGCCATGGCTGATTCTGTGCGCTCATAAGCGCTGCGTAGGCCGTTTCGCGCCTCGTTTAACGCAGCCGTTACTTCAGTATTGCCGTTCAAGTAGGCATTGGAGAGGCCACGCACCTGCTGCGATAGCCGGATAATTTCCAGGCTCTGGCGCGCCGGCGGCAGATGGTTGGCAGCGGCCGTGGCCTGCCGAGCCACAGTGACTTTGTCGAAGATGACGAGGCCTGTTGGAATCACCACGACAATAAAGGCGAGTAGGCCCACTACGAGATACTTTTGCGTAAGGGTCAGGCGGCTAAGCAGCTTCTGCATACAAGTCGATCCATACCGTTATAAGTGGAAATATTGATCGGAGTATAGAAGTGGCCTTTGCCGCACCTTCCTTGAAATATGAACTTGTTTGATCTAAACGAAATTACGGCCGAATAAAATACGGGCTCGTTGCGCAAAGGCGACGAGCCCTGGAGGCGGCGGCGCAGGCGCGACCGCGCTTACCCATGGCGCCGGGTAGGCGCCTAAACCTACCGCAATGCGCGCCCCACCACGCGGTGTCGCGGGTCGCTGTAACCGAACGTCGAGGCGTAGCCCGGCGCCACCAGGCTGTCGACAAACGCTTCGTCTTGCGCATCAAGCTTCACGTCAAGCCCGCGCATGTAGCTGCGCCATTGTTCGAAGGTGCGCGGGCCGGCGATGGCCGACGTGACGAGCCGGTTCGCAATGACCCACGCCATTGCAAAGTCGGCGGCGCTATAGCCGCGCGCCTCGGCGCGCTCGCGAATGGCATTGGCCACTTCCAGTGACTCGGCACGCCATTCGGTGTCACGAATACGTGAGTCGCCGCGCGCGACGCGCGAGTCGGCGGGTACGTCGTCCATGCTGCGGTACTTGCCCGTGAGTACGCCGCGCGCCAGCGGGCTGTAAGGCACCACGCCCAAACCGTAGGCGTGTGCAGCGGGAAGCTGCTCTTGCTCGGCAATACGGTTCACCAGGCTATAGACCGGCTGGCTCACCACCGGTGGCGCTACGCCTAACTGACGCGCGGTATGCACGGCCTCGGCAATACGCCAGCCACGGAAGTTCGACAAGCCGAAATAGCGTATCTTCCCCTGGCTGATAAGATCGCCCAGCGCCCGGATCGGCTCTTCCAGAGACTGATCGGGAAAGTCCAGATGCAGATACACAATGTCGATATAGTCGGTATTCAGCCGGCGCAGGCTCGATTCCACCCCTTCGATGATCCATTTACGCGAGAAGCCGGTGTTGTTGGGCCCTTTGCCAAGCCGGTTGGCGACCTTGCTCGCAAGCACCCAATGGTCGCGATCTTCTGCGAGCGCCTTGCCCACTACCCGTTCAGTTTCGCCTTCGTTATAGACGTCGGCGGTGTCCATCGAATTGATGCCGCTTTCGCGGGCATCGCGAATGATGCGCAAGGATTCGGCTTCGTCGGTCGCGCCGCCGAACATCATGGTGCCCAGTGTGAGCGGTGAAATGCGAAGTGGGCAGCGGCCCAGCGCACGGTATTCCATTACGGTGTCTCCTGGCAAAACGATGATGCGAAAAAGGGGAAATCGAGCATAGCACCGGCCTACGGCGCGGTTCTCGGCGTTATCGACGCGACAGGCCGCCCGCCCCGGCTGCCAGCCGTTCGACGATGCCTTCCGCTGAATGCCGCAGGTGAGCCCTCATGGCGCTCTCGGCTGCTTCGCCGTCGCCGCTCAATATGGCTTCAGCGATGGCGTCGTGGTGATCGACCGACTCTTGCACGAGCCGCCGGGTTCCGACCGAGCGGTGCAGCAGGTGCATGAAAACCGCCAGTTGGTAGCGGTCTATTAGCTCGGCCAGTTCGGTATTGCCGCTCATGGCCACGATCGCCTGGTGGAAGCGGCGGTTGTAGGGAATGAAGCCCGCCAGGTCGGCTTGCCCGCTGTACTGTCGGCCCTCTTCGGCGAGGGCGGCAAATGAGGCCCGTGCGCCGCTGGAATCGATCAACTCCGCCGCCAGCCGCGCGGCTTGCCCTTCAAGCGCTTCCCGTATCTGGAACAGGTGAATCACGTCGTCGGCGGTCAGGCGGCGAACAATCGCGCCCCGATTGGGAATCAGGTCGACCAGACGATCGCTTGCCAGAAGATGGAAGGCTTCCCTGAGGGAGCCGCGACTGACGCTCAGCTCGTCCATCAAGTCCTGCGAAATCAGCCGCTGTCCGGGTGCCAGAGAGCCTTCCAGTATGCGGGCCTTCAGGATCTCGGCCGTGCGTTCGACCGTATCGCCGATGCGACTGCGCGGTATGAAGCGGGGCGGTTCAGAAGTCATGGCGGGAAAAAGAGAGGTGACAAGCGTCGCGGAATTGTTTACGTTAAAAGTGTAGGACAAAACCTGTGATTACTTAAATACACTGGAGACACACATGTTTGCCAAGTCCATACTGAAGAAGGCCGCCCTGGTAGGCGTAGCGGCCCTCTTCGCGGTCTCGGGCGCCCGCGCCGAGACGCTCACCGTCACGCACTGGGGTAGCGGCATGTACGGGCTGCCTTTCGCGGTCGCCCTCGACAAAGGCTTCTTCAAAGACGCCGGCATTGATGTTACCGGGTTCATTACGTCATCGGGCGGCGGCACTACCGTGCGCAACGCCATGGCTTCCGATATTCCCTACGGCGAGGTTGCGCTCCCCGCCGCCCTGGCCGCCATCAAGCAAGGCGTGAAGCTTACGATCGTGCACGCCGGCGTGGTCAGCCTGGCCGACAACGTGTGGGTCGCCACTAAGGATTCGCCCCTGTCGTCGATACAAGACCTGAAGGGCAAGAACCTGGGGTACAGCAGCCCACGTTCGGTCACCGATATGGTGTCTACGGTGGCGTTATCGGAAGCG
Source organism: uncultured Burkholderiaceae bacterium (assembly GCA_964590015.1). Taxonomy (GTDB): domain Bacteria; phylum Pseudomonadota; class Gammaproteobacteria; order Burkholderiales; family Burkholderiaceae_B; genus Yanghanlia. The sequence goes on along the minus strand of CAZPYF010000007.1, from coordinate 5,241 downwards.
GGCATGAGCGATGATGTGAAACGCACCGCCGTCGGTAGCACCAGCTCGGCGCTTACCGCACTGCGCGAAGGCGGGGTCGACGTGATCTACATGATCGAGCCCGTGCTCAGCGCCCACAAAGATTCGCTCAAGATCGTGTTTCGATCCAGCGAAGCCTTGCCGCAGATGACCCAGACAGTGGGCGTCGTTCGCACCGATTATCTGAAAGAGAACGGCAAGACGATTGAGGCCATTATCGAAGCGCGGCGCCGAGGGGTTGAGTACCTGAAGCAGCATCCTGACGAGGCGGCCGCCAGCCTCGCCAAGCACTACAAGCTCGACCCCGCCGTGGCCAAGTCGGCCGTTGACGGCGTGCTGGCTGACAAGGCCGATTACTGGAGTGATGGCCGGCTCGATTACAAGGGCATGGAAGCCATGCTGCAAGGCTTGGTCATGGTGAAGGCGATCGACGAAGGCCCCTTCGACTGGAGCGAAGTGGTCGACGAAAGCCACCTGCCTGCCGAGTTGCGAAGCAAGAAATGAGCGTGGGAATTGTTGAACCGGCCGGCGCCACAAGGCAGCCGGCCAGCGATGACGCGCATGTGACCCTTACGGGCGTTACCAAAGTGTTTGCTGGGCGCGATGGCGCGCAAGACGTTCATGCTTTGGGGCCCGTTAGTTTCGATCTGCGTCGTGGTGAGCTGTTCTCGGTTGTAGGCCCTTCGGGTTGCGGTAAGTCGACCTTGCTCGATGTTATCGCTGGGCTCACGAACGCGACCCAGGGCGACATTCAGTTTGAAGGGCAGCGTGTGGCGGGTGAGGTGCCGGAAGGTGTGGCGGTCGTCTTCCAGGAAGACGCGAGCTTTCCATGGCTGAACGTCTTCGATAACGCGGCGTTCGGCGGCCGCCAGATGGGCATCGATGAGGCTGAGGTACGCGAACGCGTGAGCTATGCGCTGGGCTTCATGGGCTTGAGTGATTTTTCCAAAACCTACCCGGCGCAGCTCTCAGGCGGCATGCGTCAGCGCGTGTGTATTGCACGCGCCATGGTGCAGCGCCCGCGGCTCATGCTGCTTGATGAGCCCTTTGGTGCACTCGATCAGCAGACCCGCCTGCTTATGGGTGAAGAAACCCTCAAGCTGTGGCGCGAAACGGGCTCCACCATCATGCTTATTACCCACTCTATCGATGAGGCGGTGCTGCTGTCTGACCGCATCGGCGTCATGTCGGCACGCCCCGGTTGCTTTATTGATATTGTCGAAACGGGATGGACACGCGAGCGCGGTAGCGAGACCGCATTGGATCCGCGTTACGGCCAGCTGCAATCGCAGATCTGGGGGCAGCTGCGCACTGAATCTCTCAAGGCATTGGGGAGCGCGTGATGGCGAGGCCCAGCAAACCCCTCTTATTACGGGTGGGGCTGATCGTGGGCAGCGTGCTGCTGCTTGAAGTGGCGAGCCGGGCGGGGTGGATCGACCCGGTTTCGTTCATTCCGCCTTCTGAGATGTTCGTGGCCGCCGTGCAGATTTTGTCTGACGGCGTGTACAACGTCGACATCATGCTGACGCTTTCGTCGGCACTCACGTCGGTGCTGATGGCCGTGGTGTTCGGCTTCCTCGGCGGCTTGATGCTGGCCAAGTTGCCGCGTCTGCGGCGAGTTGTCGATCCACTGCTGATGTCGTGGTACGCCGTACCCATCTTCGTGTTCTACCCCATGCTGATCGTGATCTTCGGCCTCAATCGTTGGCCGTTGATCGCCCTGGGCTTCCTGTTCTCGATTGTGGCTATGGCGGTCAATACGCTCAATGGCGTGGAGCGCATTCCGCTTGTGCAGCTGCGCACCGCCCGCATGCTCAGGATGGGGCCGGTACGCACGACCTTGCGCGTACGTTTGCCGGCGAGCCTGCCTTTCGTGTTTACCGGCGTCAAGCTCACGATTGTGTATTCCTTCATTGCCATCATCGGCGGTGAGTTTCTGCTCTCCGGCGCAGGCTTCGGCTACCAGATCGCCTTCGCTTATAACAATTTCGACAACCCCACGATGTATGGCCTCATGCTGCTTTTGCTCGTGTTTGTCGGCACGGTAAACATGATCTTGCATAGCGTGGAGCACCGCCTCTACCAGCGCCGGGTCATGAAGGAGCCTGCATGAAGTCGCCCACTGGCACAACACTGAACATGCAGGGCATTCTGCAGTCGCGCCGCGACGCGGCGGTGCAGCGGCGCACCGACGTCGTTTTGCTGATTGTCGGCTCGTTAGGGTTGTGGGCGGGCCTTAGCGCATGGCTGGGCGTTCATGCACTTCCGTATCCCTGGACAACCTTCGCCCGTCTGGCCCAGCTGGTGGCTGATCCGAGCTTCTACCCGCACGTCGAGGAAACCGGCAAGGCGTTCCTGGCGGCGATTGTTCTGGCCGTTGCGGGCGGAACCGCTCTGGGCATTCTGCTGGGCGTGCGCCGGCTCGCCGGCGATGTGATGGAACCCGTGCTGATCGCCGTGTACTCCGTACCGAAGATCTCGCTATACCCGATCATTCTGCTGATTTTCGGGCTCGGTATCTCAGCCAAGATCGCCTTTGGGGTGATTCACGGCATTATTCCCATCGTGCTGTTCACCATGACCGCGGTGCGAAATATTCGCCCGGTCTTCCTGCGGTGCATTCAAGTGCACCGGCTTGGGCCCTGGCGTGCCGCCTGGCAGGTGCTGATTCCTGCCGCGATTCCTGAAGTGGTGGCCGGCCTGCGTATCGGTTTTGCGCTGACGTTGCTGGGCACCTTGCTGGGCGAGATGTTCGCTTCCCAGCGCGGGCTGGGCCATATGCTGATGATGGCGATCGAGCGCCACGATGTATCGCTCATCATGGCGCTCGCAGTGTTGCTGTTTGCCTTCGCCACCCTTGCGAGCCTCTTGCTTCTGAAGTGGGATCGCCACCTGCGCAAAGGCTGGCACCGTGGCGCCTGAAGGCCGGTTTACTCCTGGTCTTCGAGGCTCCGGTATTTTTCATCGAACCGCCAGACCTTCTCAAAACCGATCAGGCGGCTGAAGTCTTCAAAGTCGGCCAGTTCGTTGTAGCCGAGCGAGTCATGGTTGGCCTTCAGATGACGATACGCTTTGTCGAGCGCATGGCCCATGGCCAGGAAGCCCATGGCCGGGTGGATGGCCAGCGCAAAGCCCATCTGCTGAAGCTCCTGCGCCGTGGGTTGGGGTGTGCGACCGCCTTCCACCATATTCGCGACCAGCGGCACGTCAAAGCGCCGACCAATGGCCTCAAGCTCGTCCATCGATTCGGGCGATTCCACGAACAACATGTCGGCGCCGGCATTCAGGTATTCGTCGGCGCGTCGCAGCGCCTCATCCAGCCCCAACGCGCTGCGAGCATCGGTACGGGCGATGATCACGAACTCGCGATTACCGCCGCGCGCATCCACAGCCACGCGAATCTTGGCGGCCATATCCTTCGCCTGAATTACCCTGCGCCCCTGGGTGTGCCCACACTTCTTCGGAAACTCCTGATCTTCCAGCTGAATGGCTGCCGCACCGGCGCGCATATAGCCTTCAACCGCGTGCGCCACATTTAGCAAGCCGCCATAACCGGTGTCACCGTCGCAGACGATGGGGGTGGAGGTGGCACCGCAAAACGCGGCGACCCGGTTCACCATGTCGGAATAGGTGGCTAGGCCGGCGTCTGGTAGGCCGAGGTACGAGGCCACCGTTCCGTAGCCCGTCATGTACAAGCAATCGAAGCCTGCGCGGTCAGCCAGTTTCAACGAGATCATGTCGAAGATGCCGGGTGCGACGATGAGCTCCTTGCGATCGAGCAGCGCTCTGAGTGATTTCTTTTCTGTAGTCATGAGGTTCCTTTCTTCATGGAAGGCGCTGGTTCGCCGTGTGGGGAGGTCAGCCGGGCGAGCATGGTGTGGCGCGCGGCGGTCATGTGTGCAGTCATTACGGCTCGCGCCCAATCGGCATCCCGTGCCGCGATCGCGTCGACCATCTCGAAATGGTGGGCACAGCTGCGCCGTTCGTCGGCATCGCGAAACGCCTGGTAGGTGCGCGCCACCATGGCGAACTGCACGATGTCGGTCAGAATGAGCGAGAGGCGTGCATTACCGGCCGCCTGCTGGATAGTTTCGTGGAACTGGGCGTTCGCCACGCTGCGCCGGGCCACGCGGTGCTCGTCGGTTTCGTCGAGGCAGCGTTGCATGACGTGGGCCGCCTCGCGTAGCTGTTCGAGCTGTGCATCGCTACGGCGCCGTGCTGCCATGGCGGCGGCATGCGGCTCAAGAAGAAGCCGGATATCGAAAATGTCGTGAATGTCTTGTTCGGTCCATTCGCGAACCCGTACTCCCTGGCGCGGGCTCTGCTCAAGCCAGCCTTCCGCCACCAGCCGATGCAGCGCCTGGCGTAATGGCGTGCGGCTGACACCGAGTTCCGACGCCAGTGCGGTTTCCTTGAGCCGATGGCCCGCCTCGAATTCCCGCTCAAGCAGGCGATCTTTCAATGCGCGATAGGCGAGTTCTGCGGAAGACGACATGAGATAACGCTAGAGTTCGTACGGCAGATCAGCGCACGAGTTGGTTCGTGTATACAAGACTGCCCGATTCTAGCAGGGTATTGCCTGCAAGATACGGTTTTGTATACATGGTTGGTGGGCGGGCCCCCGTAGGCAGCGTGCATTTGCGTTTTTGGGGCTGCGCCACTTTTCAAAAACCTTTGACACCCCGATATTTCAGGTGCATTGTTGTAGGGTTATGAGAATCCTGGGTTTCCAACTTCTAATCGGCGATCACCTTGCACGTAGTGTGCGGGGTCTGTCGTGTGCGCCACCGATGTGAGTCTGCTCTTCGCATTCTTCACATTCGTATCGCACAAGGAACTCAGAAATGGCAGATCTCTTCGACAACCCCATGGGCCTCATGGGGTTCGAATTCATCGAATTCGCGTCGCCCACCCCTAACGTCATCGAACCCGTGCTGGAAAGCATGGGGTTCACCAAGGTGGCCAACCATCGCTCCAAAGCCGTGTCGCTGTACCGGCAGGGCGATATCAACGCCATCGTCAACAACGAGCCCAAGAGCCCGGCATCTTATTTCGCCGCCGAGCACGGCCCTTCCGTATGCAGCTTTGCCTTTCGCGTAAAAGATGCTCAGAAGGCGCACGCCCGCGCGCTTGAACTGGGCGCCCAGCCCATGGAAATGCATACCGGCTTCATGGAGCTGCGCCTGCCCGCCATCAAGGGCATTGGCGGCGCACCGCTGTACC
>CAZPYF010000006.1:0-30780 GCA_964590015.1 uncultured Burkholderiaceae bacterium | reverse complement strand
GCGCGTGGAAGCCGACCTGGCCGTATGCGCCCAGCATAAAGTGCCGATCATCATTACCAGCCTGAGTGCGCCGCATAAGGTTGTCGACGCCGTACATGGGTGGGGCGGCAAGGTATTCCACGACGTCACTACGATCCGCCATGCCGAGAAGGCGCTGGAGGCCGGCGTTGACGGCCTCATTCTCGTTACGGCAGGGGCCGGTGGCCACGCCGGCACCACGAATCCGCTGGCATTGGTGGGCGAAGTACGCCGATTCTTCGACGGCCCGCTCATTCTGTCGGGCGCCATCTCGCGTGGCGATGACATTGCTGCAGCGCGCGCCATGGGTGCTGATTTCGGCTATATCGGCACACGATTCATCGCCAGCCAGGAAGCCAACGCGACACCCGAGTACAAGCAAGCCATCGTGCAGGCCAGCTCGAAAGACGTCGTGTACACCCCGTACTTCACCGGCATTCCGGGTAATTATCTCAAGGCCAGTATTCTGGCGGCCGGGCTCGACCCCGATGACCTGCCTGAGGTCGACAAGTCTGCGGCCAACTTCGGGCCGTCAAGCCGCAAGGTGTGGAAAGACATCTGGGGCGTGGGGCAGGGGGTGGGCAATATCGACGGCGCGCCGACGGTGGCCGAGATTGTCGACCGTCTTGAGCGCGAATACCGCGAAAGTGTCGGCCGGTTATTGAGCGATCGCTTCGCCGGCCAGGAAGAGCGGATTCAGTGATCCGCTCGGGCAAGCGGTAGGCGTTTCAAAAAAACGAGCCATTCTCACAGATCAATAAACAGGGCCCGGCATCAACCGGGCCCTGTCTTTTGTTCACGACTGAACGCGTATCAGACTACCGCGATGACGCCGATTTCCACGGTGTACTGCGGGAATGCCAGCTTGGACTCCACGCAGGCGCGAGCGGGCGCATGGCCTTCGGGCACCCAGGCGTCCCACACGCCGTTCATTTCGTTAAAGGTGGCCGCGTCGGCGATCCAGATGCTCGCGCTGACGATCTTTTCCTTGCTGCTGCCGGCTTCGGCCAGGAGCTTGTCGATCTTTGCAAGAATCTGCTCGGTCTGACCGGCGACCGACGCGCTGGTGTCGTCGGCAACTTGGCCGGAAAGAAATACGAAGCCGTTTGCTTTCACGGCGGCGCTCATGCGGGCGCCCGGCTGGATGTATTGCAGACTCATAAATGCTCCTCGAACTGTGTTTGAAACGTTGGAACTGCTGACTATAAAAGTGTCGGCAGTTGTGCGTCAATTAGTTGAATACGCAATGACTCCTGGTCATATGGGTATTTATACCAATGGGATACGTAGGGTCATTTGCAGATAATTAATGAAAACACAAGTGTCGACACTTCGCGGTGTCATGTTCTGAAAGGATGTTCGCTGCCGGTTCCGACCGCCTGCGAACCGGGGGCTAAATGGGACTTCGAGCGATTGATCTGGATGACAAATACACTCTCACGAGCGGGCGTATATTCATCACCGGTACGCAAGCGCTGATTCGTCTGCCTATCACGCAGCAGCTGCGTGATGCCCAGGCGGGTTTGAATACGGGCGGGTATATCACCGGCTACAGGGGCTCGCCGTTGGGTGGGCTAGACGGCCAGGCCGAAAGAGCGAATAAATTCCTCGAGAAGCACAATGTCTTGTTCCAACCCGGTGTGAACGAAGACCTTGCGGCCACTGCTGTTTGGGGTTCGCAGCAGGCCGAGGTGGGTGGCGAAGGCAAGTACGACGGCGTCTTCGCCATGTGGTACGGCAAGGGGCCCGGGGTCGATCGCACAGGCGACGCGTTCCGTCATGGCAATCTCGCCGGTTCTTCCAAGCATGGGGGCGTGCTCGTGCTGATGGGCGATGATCACACCTGTGAGTCGTCGACCACCTGTCACCAGAGCGAGTTCGCGATGGTCGACGCCATGATTCCCGTGCTCAGCCCCTCGGGCGTGCAGGAAATTCTCGACTTTGGTGTGCTCGGCTGGGCGCTGTCGCGTTACAGCGGTTGCTGGGTCGGCATGAAGTGCGTGAAGGACACGGTTGAAGCCACGGCGTCGATCGATGTCGATATCGAACGGGTGAACATCGCGATTCCGCAAGACGTAGCGCTTCCGCCTGACGGCGTGAACCTGCGCCAGCCCGATACCCCTCACAATCAGGAAGCCCGCCTGCACCGGTACAAGCTGGGTGCGGCGAAGGCCTTTGCCCGGGTCAACGCCATCGACCGTGTCGTGATCGACTCCGAAGCGCCCGCGTTGGGCATCATGACCCATGGGAAGAGCTATCTCGACGTATTGCAGGCGCTCGATGAACTCAACCTCACGGAAGAGGCGGCGGCTGCATTGGGCCTGCGCTTGTACAAGGTAGGCATGACGTGGCCGCTCGAGCCCGAAGGCGCGGCGAATTTTGCTCGCGGCCTTCAGAAAGTACTCGTGGTGGAAGAGAAGCGCAGCCTTCTCGAGTCCCAGCTTAAGGAGCTGTTGTACGGCACTGAAGCTGCCCCGGCCATCGTCGGCAAGCATGACGAACAGGGCGAAGTGCTGCTCCAGTCAGAGATGGCGCTCGACTCCAACCAGATTGCGGTGGCGATCGGTGAGCGTCTGGTGGCCTTGGGTAGGGGCGACCTCGAGGCGCTGCGCAAGCGCGTCGATGAAATCCGCGCGTATCGTGCACCGAAGGGCGTGGTCGACACGGTGTCGCGCAGCTTCTATTTCTGTAGCGGCTGCCCCCACAGCTCGTCCACCGTGGTACCGGAAGGCAGCAAGGCCTACGCGGGCATTGGCTGCAGCTGGATGGCCCAGTCGATGGACCGCTCCACCACCGGCTATACCCAGATGGGGGCTGAAGGCCTGTCATGGGTGGGCGAGGCGCCGTTCTCGAAACGTACGCACATGTTCCAGAACATTGGCGACGGCACCTATTTCCATTCCGGCCTCCTTGCCATCCGGGCCGCCGTGGCGGCCAAGACGAACATCACGTTCAAGATTCTGTACAACGACGCCGTGGCCATGACGGGCGGCCAACGCCATGATGGCCCGCTCGATGTGCCCACCATCGCGTGGCAGACGCACGCTGAAGGCGTCAAGCGCATCGTTGTGGTTACCGACGAACCCGACAAATATCCTACAGGCACGTCGTGGCCGGCCGGCGTGACGATCCATCATCGTGACATCATCAACACCGTGCAGGAAGAACTGCGCGAGATCGAAGGCACCACGATTCTCATCTACGATCAGACCTGTGCGGCTGAGAAGCGGCGCCGCCGCAAGCGTGGCACCTTCCCCGATCCGGCCAAGCGTGTGCTCATCAACGATCTTGTGTGTGAGGGGTGTGGTGATTGCGGCGTGAAGTCGAACTGCGTGTCGGTGCAACCTCTGGAAACTGAGCTGGGCCGCAAGCGCATGATCGACCAGTCGTCGTGCAACAAGGATTTTTCCTGCGTTAAGGGTTTCTGCCCGAGCTTCGTGACCGTACTGGGCGGTTCGTTGCGCAAGCCTGAACGCCAGGGGCAGACTGACCTATTCCCCGTTCTGCCTGAACCGGTGCGGCCGTCGCTCGACGAGGGCGTGTACAGCATCCTCGTGGCCGGCATGGGCGGCACTGGTGTTGTGACCATCGGCGCCATTCTGGGTATGGCCGCTCACCTCGAGGGGTTGGGCTGCGGCCTGCTCGATATGGCGGGCCTGGCGCAGAAGGGCGGTTCAGTGTGGAGCCATCTGCGCTTTGGGAAGTCGCCTGAAGCCATCAAGACCATACGCATTGCCCCAGGTGGTGCCGATGCGGTGCTGGGCTGCGACATGATCGTGGCGGGCAACTCGAAGACGCTCGCGTTGACCCGCATGGGCAAGACCAGCATGGTGGTCAACACGGCCGAAGCCATGCCGGGCGATTTCACCCGTAATGCCGATCTGCGATTCCCCTCGCGTGGGCTGCGCAAGAACATCACCGACACGGTGGGTGAAGACCACGCGGTGTTCGTCGACGCGAGCCGTATTGCGGTCGCTTTGATGGGCGACAGCATTGCCGCCAACATGTTCATGCTGGGTTTTGCGTATCAGCGTGGGCTGATCCCGATGTCGGCCGAAGCCATCGAGCAAGCCATTGAAGTGAACGGCGCGGCCACGCAGATGAACCGCGAGGCGTTCGTGTGGGGCCGTCGTACGGCGGTTGACGCTCCAGCGGTCGAACGCCTGCTGGCCTCACGCCGTCAGCCTTCCGAAACCGGCGTGTCGCCCGCACCCCTGAAGACTCTGGAAGAAAGCATTGCCTGGCGTCGCGGCTTCCTCGTCGATTATCAGAACGAGAAGCTGGCGCAACGATACGACGCGCTTGTTGAACGGGTGCGCGACTTTGAGCAACGGCAGTTCCCCGGCAAGCAGGCACTCACTGAAGCAGTGGGCCGCTATTACTTCAAGCTGCTGGCAGTGAAAGACGAGTACGAAGTGGCACGCCTGCATGTGAACAGCGGCTTCCTCGAACAGGTCGGTGAGCAGTTTGAAGGCGACTACAAGCTCGTCTTCAATATGGCGCCGCCGCTGCTGGCCAAGCGCAATCCGTCCACCGGCGAGCCGGTGAAGCGTGAATTCGGTGCCTGGATCGTGCCCGTGTTCAAAACGCTGGCCCGCCTGAAGTCCCTGCGTGGAACGGCCTTGGATGTGTTCGGCTACACCGCCGAACGCAAGCTTGAACGCGCCCTGATCACCGAGTATGAGCAGCTGATCAATCGTGTGCTGGAGCGCCTGGCCGTGGGCACCGACGAGGGCACTTACGACACCGCCGTTGCGCTGGCTTCACTGCCTGAGCAGATTCGGGGCTACGGCCATATCAAGGCGCGCAGCATCGATGAAGCGCGCCAGCGCGAGCAGACCCTGCTCGCACGCCTCGAGAACGGCGAGGCACCACTCAAGAAGGTGGCGTAAGCCGCCATTGTCAGAATTATCAGAAGCAAGGGAAGTCATGAATTTCGAAATGTCGGATGCGCTGCGCAGTCTGCAGCAGAAGACCCGCGATTTCATCCGAGATGAGATCATTCCGATGGAAGCCGACCCCAGGCACGATAGCCACGGTCCGCATGAGTCGCTACGCGAAGACCTCGTGGCCAAGGCTCGCGCTGCAGGCCTGCTCACGCCGCACGCCTCGCGCGAGATGGGCGGCCTTGGCCTGACCCACATCGAAAAGGCCGTGGTCTTTGAAGAGGCCGGCTATTCATGGTTGGGCCCCACGGCGCTGAACATCCATGCGCCCGATGAAGGCAATATTCACCTCATGGAAGAAGTGGCCACCGACGCGCAAAAAGAGCGTTGGCTGCGCCCGCAAGTGGAAGGGCATACGCGTTCGTGCTTTGCCATGACCGAACCTGACCCGGGCGCCGGAGCCGACCCGAGCATGCTGCGCACCACAGCTACGCGTGATGGCAATGGCTACCGCATCAATGGCCGCAAGTGGTTCATTACGGGTGCCGAAGGCGCCACCTACGTCATCATCATGGCGCGTACCGACGACGGCCAAGCCACCATGTTTCTCGCCGACATGAACCAGCCGGGCATTCGCCTGGAGCGGAACATGGACGCCATGGACAGCTGCTTTACCGGCGGCCACGGCGTATTGGTGTTTGACAACCTCTATGTGCCCGAGGAAGACATCCTCGGCGAATTGGGCAAGGGCTTCCGCTACGCGCAGGTGCGCCTGGCGCCTGCGCGCTTGACCCACTGCATGCGCTGGCTGGGGCAGGCGCGCCGCGCCAACGACGTCGCAGTCGACTATGCCAGCCGCCGTCATGCTTTCGGAAAGCCGCTGGCCGAACACGAAGGTGTCGGTTTCATGCTGGCCGACAACGATATGGATCTGACCACCGCACGGCTGCATGTGTGGCATACCGCATGGATGCTGGATCAGGGTGAACGCTGCAATTTTGAGTCGAGCCGTGCCAAGGTGGTGTGCTCCGAAGCTCAGTGGCGCGTGGTCGATCGCTGCGTCCAGATCTTGGGGGGCCAGGGTGTCACCGCCGAGAAAGAAGTGATGCGCATCTTCACCGATATGCGCGCGTTCCGTATTTACGACGGCCCGAGCGAAGTGCATCGCTGGAGCATGGCACGCAAGATCGTGTACGCCGCGCAAAAGGCCCGTGAGGCGCAGGCCGGGGAGGCACAAGCATGAGCCCCGAGATTCTGAAGCCGTTCAGCATGGAAGGGCGCGGCGTGCTTGTCACGGGCGCCTCCAGCGGGCTGGGGCAACACTTCGCCCGTTTGCTCGCCAATGCGGGGGCCCAGGTGGCGCTGGCGGCGCGCCGCACCGATAAGCTCAATCAAACCGTCAGCGCCATTGCCGACGCCGGCGGCAACGCCCGCTCGGTCGCGCTTGATGTCACGAACGCCGCCAGTGTGGCAGCGTGTTTCGACGAGCTCGCAGAATGGTTTACCGGCGGCGCGCCCGATGTGGTCGTGAACAATGCCGGCGTAACAGTCACGCGGCCCCTGTTGCAGCAGACCGAAGCCGACTGGGATCAGGTAATCGACACCAACCTCAAGGGCTGCTGGCTCGTGGCCACCGAGGCGGGGCGGCGCATGGTTGCCGCTGAGCGTGGCGGAGCCATTGTGAACGTCGCCTCGATTCTGGGTGAACGGGTCGCCGGCGGGGTCGCTCCCTATGCCATCAGCAAGGCGGGCGTGGTGCAGGCCACCAAGGCGATGGCACTTGAGCTTGCCCGCCATGGCATTCGCGTTAATGCCTTGATGCCCGGCTACGTCGTTACCGATCTGAACCGCGACTTCCTTGAAAGCGAAGCCGGGCAGAAGCTGAAAGTGCGTATTCCCAGTCGCAGATTTCTTGAGCTCACCGATCTTGATGGCCCGATGCTGCTGCTTGCCAGTGAAGCCGGTGCCGCCATGTCGGGCACCTGTTTGGCCGTCGATGGCGGCCATCTGGTGAGCTCTCTGTAATGTTTGTATGAGCCCAAAGATGACTTCAATTTCGTTTCCTTCCGAGCAGCACAAGGAACGGCTGGCTTCGTATTTGACCGAGCAAGGCCTGAACGACGGTGGCGATGTGCAGCTGACGCCCATCGCCGGCGGCCAATCAAACCCGACCTTCCGCATGACGTCAGCGGGGCGCGAGTATGTATTGCGCAAGAAGCCCGAAGGCGTTCTGTTGCCGGGTGCGCATGCTGTTGATCGCGAATACAGAGTGATGCGGGGCTTACAGGGCAGCAACGTGCCCGTGCCTCAGGTTTTTGCCTATTGCGACGACAACGACGTGATCGGCACACCGTTCTATGTGATGGAGTGGCTGGAAGGGCGTGTGTTCCTTGATCAGTCATTGCCAGGCATGACGCCGACCGAACGTGCGGCAATCTACGCCGACATGAATCGCGTGATCGCCGAGCTGCATGCGGTGGATCCCGCAGCGGTGGGTCTGGCCGATTATGGCCGCCCGGGCAACTACTTCGCGCGGCAGATCTCGCGGTGGTCGCGTCAGGCGTTGGAGTCGACCTTGCCCATGAGCGACGCCATGCGGCAGCTCATTGAATGGCTCCCCAACCATATTCCCGAGGGCGACGAAACCACGATCGTGCACGGGGATTTCCGGCTCGACAACCTGGTGTTCCACCCGACCGAACCGCGCGTGATCGGTTTGCTCGACTGGGAGCTCTCTACGCTGGGTCACCCCTTGGGCGATTTCGCCTATCACTGCATGAGCTGGCGGATTCCGGCCACGGTGTGGCGCGGAATAGCAGGGCTTGATCTGGCGCAGTTGGGTATTCCGGGCGAAGCCGAGTATGTCGAGGCGTATGCCCGGGCCACCGGCCGGGATCCCAGCGCGCATTGGGAGTTCTACATGGCGTTCAACCTGTTTCGCATGGCCGCGATCCTGCGCGGCATCGGCCAGCGGGTGCTTGACGGCACCGCTGAAGCCGCCGACGCGGCCGAGACGGCCTCGAAGGCCGAGCCGCTGGCGGAACTCGGCTGGGGTTGTGCGCAACGCTATGGCGTTCGCTAAGGCCGACCGCAACAGAAACACCACTCTGACACAAGAATAATTCAGGGGACACAACATGAATCCACGTCGAAGTGAACTGACCGGGCTGCGCCGGCGCGGGCATGGGCCTGCCGGGAGCGCGGCATGACCACGATTGTTATGGGAGCCGGCCTCGCCGGCGTGACCACCGCCTGGTATCTCGCGGCCCAGGGCCGCAAAGTGAAGGTCATCGACCGGCAGCCGGTTTCGGCCAATGAAACGAGCTATGCCAACGCGGGCATGATTGCGCCGGGCCATGCTTACACGTGGGCTTCGCCCCGGGCGCCGGGCATTCTGTGGCGCTCGCTGCGCGACCGCAATCAGGCGTTGGTGCTGCGACCCAACCTCAACCCTCGCATGTGGGCGTGGTTATGGCAGTTTTTGCAGAACTGCAGCGCCGAGAAAGCGCGCACCAATACGGCGCGCAAACTGGTGATGTGTCTGTATTCGCAGTCTGAACTGCGTACGCTCACCGAGCAACTCGATCTGCAGTACGACTTGCTCAGCACCGGGGCGTTGTACCTGTATCGCGACGAGGCCATCTTCCAGAAAGGCATCGCCAATATGCAGGTGTTGGTTGACGGCGGTGTTCCGCTGCGCGGCGTGACGCGCGAAGAGGCCATCCAGCGCGAGCCGGCGCTTGCGCACTGCGAGTTTGCCGGAGCGATTCTGAGCCCTACAGACGAGAGCGGCGACGCCCGAATGTTCACGCGCAACCTGGTCGCCCGCTGCGAAGCCGCCGGGGTCGAGTTCATGATGGACACCACCATCGACCGCATCGAGGCGGAAGGCGACCAGATTCGTGCTGTGCACACCAGCCGTGGTGTGGTGCAGGGCGATGACTACGTGTTAGCACTCGGGTGTGATTCGCCCTTGGTGTCGCATGCGTTGGGCTATCGCCTGCCGGTGTATCCGGTCAAGGGCTATTCGGTCACGTTCCCCATCGGCGACATCCATGAGGCGCCGAGCATGTGCGGGGTGGATGAGCAGGCGCTCGTGGCCTGGGCGCGCTACGGCAACCGCCTGCGCCTGACGGCCACGGCGGAGTTCACCGGGTACGACCGTAGCCACAAGCCCGCGGATTTCGAACCCATGCTCAAGGTGGCGCGTCAGCTCTTTCCGAATGGCGCCGACTACAGCCGGCCCGACTACTGGGCGGGGCTGCGCCCCATGACCCCCGAGGGCACGCCCATCTTGGGCAAGAGCCGCCATCGCAATCTTTATCTGAACACCGGCCATGGGCACATGGGCTGGACGATGGCCTGCGGCACCGCGCGGGTCGTCACCGACATCATGCAAGGCAAAGCGCCTGAGATCGACATCACGGGAATGACATTGAAATGACCACGACGATTGAATCCACCCCTTACGAGATCCTGCCGTTCAAGATGGACGACGGACTGATGGCCCGCGCCGCCATCGGGCTCATCGTGCTCTCGATCGACCAGACCATGGAGTATGAATGGCGGCGCATCATCGATCTTCCCGGAGTGGCCTTTTTTGAATCACGGATTCCATGTCCGCCCGACATCACGCCCGAACGCCTGATGGAAATGCAGAAGGACATCGCTTCCGGAACCGAGCTTCTCCTGCCGGGCCTGGACCTGAACGTCGTGGCCTTCGGCTGCACCTCGGGCGCCATTGTGATCGGTGAAGAGGAAGTGTTTGCGCAGATTCGCAAGGTGCGGCCCGACGTGGCGTGCACCACGCCCATCACCGCTGCGTTGGAAGGGCTCAAGGCGCTCGGTGCCAAGCGCATTGCGCTACTGACGCCCTATGTGGAGTCGGTGAACAACTTGTTCAAAGACCACATCGAGTCCTGCGGTGTCGAGATCAGCCGCATTGCCACGTTCAACCATTCGGTTGACGCGGACGTGGCGCGTATCGATTCCGAAACATTGAAGAACGCCATTCTAAAAATCGGCGCGGCCGACAACGTCGACGCCGTCTTTGTTTCGTGCACCAGTTTGCGCATGTGTGACCACACGCGCGAGATCGAGCAATTGCTGGGCAAGCCGGTGCTCGCTAGCAATAGCGCCATGGCATGGCATGCGCTGCGCCTGGCCGGTATAGACGATGTATTGCCGCAATGGGGGCGGCTGTTTGAGGTTTGATCCCGTTTTAAACACGATAAACCCAAGGAGACAAGCATGAAAAAACGGAAATTTTTAAAACTGGCCGCGAGCACGCTGCTGGTGGGCGGTATTGCCACCTCGGCATGGGCTCAAGAGACCATTTCGCTGGGCGCCGTACTTCCGCTCACGGGGCCTTCGGCCACCGTGGGTGAAGATATCCGGCGCGGCATTGAGCTGGGCGTCGAGCAGGTGAACAAGAATGGCGGCGTACTGGGCAAAAAGCTGAACGTGATCATCGAAGACTCGGGCAACAACCCGACCTCGGCGATTTCGGCGGCGCGCAAGCTGGCCACAGTGGATCGTGTGCCGGCCGTGATGGGTGAATACTCGTCGAGCATCACCTTGCCGATGGCGCAATACCTCGTCAAGGAGGGCGTGGTTCACCTGAACATCGGCAGCAGCAGCAACAAGGTGCGCGAACTGGGCCCCACCGCGTTCAACATCATCGGTCTGGAAGAGAACGGCAACCGGTTCGCAGCGAAAGACGTTTACGAACTGGGTTACCGCAACCTCGCCCTGATTGCGCCGAACAATGCCTACGGGCAGGGTGTGGCGCACGGCTTCAAGGACGAGTTCGAGAAGCTCGGTGGCAAGATCTCGGCACAGGTGCTCTACACCGGGGGGCAGTCGACCTATCGGCGTGAGCTGCAGCAACTGGCCCGTGCGAATCCCGACGCTTTCCTTTACACCGCTTACGGACATGAGTCGGCAGCCATCAACCGCGAAGCCAAGGAACTGGGGCTGCGCAATGTTCCCTGGTATGCCTACATCATGAGCATGAGTGTGTCCGACACCCCGGCTGATATTGCCGAAGGGCAAATCGGCATGGAGTTGGGTTCGGTGAAGGGCGATATGGGCAAGGCCTACGAAGACGCTTTCAAGGCTAAGCACAATGAAGGCTTCAAGACGGCGTTCAACGGCTACGGCTATGACGGTGTGTTGCTGCTTGCGGCGGCCATCGAGCAGGCCAAGGCGGCGACGCCCGAAGCGATCACAGCCGGCCTCAAGGCGGTAGGTGAAGCGGGCTTCACGGGCGTCACGGGCCCGATCAAGTTCGATGACGAAGGTCAGCGCACCGACCCCCCGTATGACCGTCTGAAGTATGAAGGCGGCGGGCTCGTACCGCGTTAAGTCGAGGTCGATTCAACGATGTGCGGCGCGTGAGTAGCGCCGCACATCTCTCAGGAGCAAATTGCGATGTTGCAATTTCTGGTAGACGCCTTGTTGCGCACGGCAGATCTGGCGTTGATTACGCTGGGTTTGAGCATGCTTTACGGGTTGATCAAGTTTCCCAATATTGCCCACGTACAGTACGCGATGTGTGGTGCGTTTCTGGCCTATGCCATCAATAGCACCGGTGTGCCGCTGGTCGTGGCGCTCGTACTGGCGTCGCTGCTGACCGGGCTGCTCACCCTGGTCATCCAGTTGCTAGTGTTTGATCGTCTTTTGAAAAGCGGCCCGGCCATTGCCATGATCGGCTCGCTCGCCGTGTCGATGGTGCTGGTGGCGCTCGTACTGGGCATGGCCGGCTCGTTTCCACGGATGTTTTCGGTGCCTTATGCTGAGCCTTTGGTTATCGCGGGCGCTCGCCTGTCGAAGACACAGTTGTGGTTCGTGGCGACTACCGTCGTGTTGCTGGCCGTCTTCGTCGTTCTGTTATTCCATACCCAAGTGGGCCGCGCGATGCGCGCGTTGGCCTGCAACCCCGACCTTGCTGATGCGTCAGGCCTGAATGCCACCCGCATCACCAATGGTGTGACCTTCATCAGCGGCATGCTGGCGGGTCTGGGCGGCAGCATGCTCGCCCTGTCGACCGGCGCCCACGTGAACCTGGGCTACGACCTGCTTCTGCCGGTGTTCGCGGCAGCCATTCTGGGCGGCCTGGGCAACCCCATCGGTGCGGTGGCCGGCGCGCTGCTGATCGCCATCACCGAAACCGTGGTCACCAATATCAATTTCGGCCCTTTGTTCGGCGAGACGCTGGTCTTCCTGCCGGTCTCGTATATCAGTGCGGCGTCGTTCCTGATTTTGCTGCTGGCATTGCTGTTCAAGCCTTACGGCCTGTTCGACAGAGAGGTGCGCCGTGTATGACTTTCTGATTTTTACCGTCACCATCGGGGGCATCTACGCCATCATGGCGCTGGGCCTTAACGTGCTGGCGGGGTACAGCGGCCTGCTGAACTTCGGCCATATCGCTTTTGCCGGCATTGGCGTGTACGCCACCGGTATCGCACATGCTCGTGGCTGGCCGGTTCTGGTGGGCATTCCCTTGGGTATGCTGGCGGCCATGTTGCTGGGTTGGGCCATGGCGCGCCTGGGCCGCCGGCTCGCCACCGACTACTGGGCCATTGCCACCCTCGCGGTAGCCGAGATCCTTCGTACCGTCGCGCTCAACGAAGCGGAGCTTACAGGTGGGGCCAACGGTATCACCGGTATTCCGAGCCTGTTCGAATGGGCGGCCGCGCCGTGGGATCAGACGTATTTCACGGCCCTGGTGCTGGGCATCGTGGCGGTAACCGCCTTCTTCTCGGTACGGCTGGGCGACGGGCGTTTCGGACGGGCGCTGCGCTTGATGCGCGAGCAGCCGGCTCTGGCCGCCTGCATGGGCTACAACCTGCAGCGGCTTAAATCGCATGCACTCATGTGCGGCGGTGCCATCACCGCGTTGGCGGGCTCACTGTACGCGCACTACTTCAATTTCGCTGGCACCGAGTTCATGCTTGCGGCTGAAACATTCGTGCTCTGGACCATGGTGATGATCGGCGGCATTGGCCGAACGTCGGGTGTATTGCTGGGCGTTATTGTGGTGCAGCTCGTGTATGCCTTCGTGCCCTTCCTGCGCGACATGCTGGGCTTTGGCTCTGACGTTGCCGGCGCGTTGCGCCTGGGCATGATCGGCTTCATTCTTCTGTGCTGCCTGCTGTGGCGCCGCGAAGGCCTGCTGCCAGAAAAATTGAGGAATCCGGCATGACGCAAACGCAAACTATCCTCGAAGTGAACAATCTCGCGAAGGCCTTCGGCGCCTTCCAAGTGCTTGAAGACGTGCAGTTCAACGTGGCCAAAGGCGAAATCGTGGGCTTGCTGGGCCCCAATGGTTCGGGCAAGAGCACGCTGCTGAATATCGTTAGCGGCTTCATCGCTCCGGATCAAGGCACGATCTTGCTCGACGGCAAGTCGATTTCATCGATGCCCACCTTCCGTATCGTCAAAGAAGGGCTCGCCCGCACGTTTCAGTTGCCGATCATGCCCCAGAAGATGTCGGTGCTGGAAGTGGCCATGGCCGCCGATACCCGCATGCATGGCGTGATGGCCACGCTGCTGAAAGGCCCGCAGATTCGCAAGACGGAACGGGCCACGCGCGAACGCGCCATGCGGCTGATCGACGAGCTGCTGCTCACACCGGTGAGCCATCTGCCGGCATCGGCGATCTCCGGCGGCCAGAAGAAGCTGCTGGGTATCGTCTGTGCCCTGATGGCGCGCCCACGGCTGCTGATGCTCGATGAGCCCACGGCAGGCGTGCACCCGAACCTGCGTCAGGATATCGTGCGCGCGCTGCACCGCCTGAATGAACAGGGCATGACATTGGTCATCGTTGAACACGACATGCATTTCATACGCGAGGCCTGCAGCCGCTGCATTGTGCTCGACCAAGGCAATATCGTGGCTAGCTGCAAGCCCGAGGAGCTGGCTTCGAACGAACGCGTGGTGCAGGCTTATCTGGGAACATCGGTGGCTGAGGCCCGAGCGGAGGTGGCTGCGTAATGAGTGCCATGGTCAAAGTCGACAATGTAGTCGCGGGTTACATCAAGGATGTCGACATTCTCAACGGCATCTCGCTCTACGCCGATTCTGCCGAGATCGTGTGCCTGCTCGGCCCGAACGGCTGCGGCAAATCCACGTTGCTGAAAACGATAGCGGGGTACCTGCGTACCCGCAGCGGCACCGTGTCGCTGCATGGCAAAGACGTTTCAGCGGTGCCGGTGCACGAGAAAATCCGCCATTGTGGTTTGGGCTTCGTTCCCCAGACCGAGAACATCTTCACAGCCATGAGCGTGTCAGAAAATCTGCTCATGGGCGGGTACTATCTCTCGTCGGCAGAGCGCGAGAAGCGTATTGCGCAGCTGTGCGAGCTGTACCCGGTGCTGGCGCGCAAGTTGGATGCACCGGCGGCTTCGATGTCGGGCGGTGAGCGGCAGATTCTGGCGCTTGCGCGCGCCCTGATGCCCAGCCCTCGAATTCTTCTGCTCGATGAGCCCTCGGCCGGGTTGTCGCCGAAAGTGCTGCATGAAGTCTTCAATGCCATCATGGAAGTACGCGAAAAAGAAGGCGTGACCATCATCATGGTGGAACAGAACGCCATCGAAGCTATGCGCATTTCCGATAGGGCCTATATCTTGTCGCTGGGTACCGTGGCACTCACGGGTGGCACCAAAGAGCTGCTGCATGACCCTAAGGTGCGCGAGCTCTACTTGGGAGGGCGTACCGACTGAAGGTACGGCGTAAGGCTCAACCATGGCGGCATCGATCTCAGCGAAGTTTCACGGTTTATGGGGCCACAGCGCCAGTGCTGCGCCGCCCAGCGGCCCGCTGAGCCACGACATTGAAGTAGACGTTGCGGTGATTGGTGCCGGCTACACCGGCCTGTCGACCGCTTTGCATCTGGCTGAATCGGGCGACGTGTCGGTCGCGGTACTCGAAGCGCACGACGTGGGTTTCGGCGCTTCAGGCCGCAATGCCGGCCTGGTGAACGCCGGTGCGTGGCTGCATCCTGATGAACTGCCCGTCAGGCTAGGGAATAAATACGGCGAGCGGCTGCTGGATGCGTTAGGTAATGCGCCAGCGCGCGTGTTTGACATCATTCGGCGGCACGACATCGACTGCCATCCGGTGGAGAACGGTACGCTTCATTGCGCAGCCGACGCGGCTGGCCTCGCCGATATCCGCGAGCGCGCACGGCAATGGCAAGCGCGAGGCGTGCCGGTGCGCGTGATCGATGCCGAAGAAACGGCCCGTCTGGTCGGCACTTCGGTGTATCGGGGAGCATTGCTCGACCCGCGTGCGGGCACGCTGCAACCGCTCAGCTATGCCCGCGGGCTGGCCCGAGCCGCCATCGCTCACGGCGCTCAACTCTATACATCGACCGCTGTTGTGATCGCGGTGCACGACTCAACTGGCTGGCGCCTAACGACGTCCACCGGGTACACGGTGCGTGCCGCTCGCGTGGCCGTGGCATCGAATACGCAGCAACTGCCCGGGCCCGATGCCTGGCCGGAGATGCAAAGCGCGCTCGTTCGCCTACCGTATTTCAACGTGGCGACGGCTCCGTTGCGGCCCGAGGTGCTGCGTCGCATTCTGCCCGAAAGGCAGGGTGCCTTCGATACCTGCCAGGTGATGTCTTCGTTTCATGTCGATGCCGGCGGCCGTATCGTTTATGGCAGTGTGGGCCGCGTCGGAGAGCGCCCAGGCGATGGGCACGTGCAGTGGGTCAGGCGCTGCCTGAAGCGGCTCTTTCCTGAACTGGGTGAGCTGCCTATCGAGTTCCAGTGGTACGGCTGGATCGATCTCACCGACAATCATTTACCCCGCCTGTATCAGCCCGGGCCCGATGCATGGGCGGTTTACGGTTACAACGGTCGGGGCATCGGCCCTGGCACAGTATTCGGGCGCGCGCTCGCGCAGCTTCTGTTGGGTCGACAGAATGTTGAAGAGATGCCGCTGCCCGTCACGCAAGTTCACCCGATCGGATTCAAGCGTTTACGCGAGGCATTCTATGAACAGGCTTCCCTAGGGGCGCATCTCGTGTCCAAACGCTTTTACAATTAAGAGAACGGAAGGCATTCAGATGCAGCCAATGGAAAACACGCGCCGTACGCCCGTCAATGGCGGGCATACCCCCAAGGCGCGCGATGAGAGTTCGGTCGAGCGCCTTTATATCGAGCTGCGCGACCGTGCAATGCGCTACGATTTTCGACCGGGTACCCGTATCAATGAACAGGCGCTCGGCCGTGAGCTGGGTGTAAGTCGGGCGCCGCTGCGTGAAGCCTTGAACCGGCTCGAGGCCGAAGGCCTGCTCACGTTCGTCATGAACAAGGGCTTCTTCCGCAAGAACATCAGTGTTGACGAAGTGCTCGACCTCTACCAGGTACGCATCGCCCTCGAACGGCGCGCGGTCTTCCTGGCTTTGCGCCGCGCAACCGATGCCGAGATCCAGGCCGTGCAGGAATACTGGAGCAGTGTCATGGCCAATTCGTCGTCAATGACGTCGGCCGACCTGCTCGTGGCCGATGAAGAGTTCCACCGCCGAATGATAGGCTTGGCCAAGAACAAGGAGCTCAGCGGCTTCATGGAGATCATCACGCGCCGCATCCACATTGCCCGCAATATCGACATCGAGCAGTCCGCCTGGAATGCGAAAGCCTTCGACGCCCACTACGAGGTGCTTCGATGCCTGCGCAACCGCGACCAGGAAGGCGCGCTGAAATCGATCACCGATCACATTGACATGAGCCGCGAACGCGCCGTGACCATCGCTCGCGAGATGGTGGCGAAGTTCTTCCTCACCGGCATATCGGACGACGACAACATAATCGAAGTGCCGCGCTCGATGGGGCTTCGCGAATCGGGGGTTTAATCGCAGCTTGTGGCGCGTAGCCGCATCGTGCTAGCCGACCTCCAGCCGCCTCGCTACCCCGGCGTTGCCACCTTCATCAGCACGAGGCCGCTCACGATCAGCGTGGCGCAAACGCGCTTCTCATCGCTTTCATAGGGGTAACCCTGCAATGGGCACTAAAATGGTTCACAATAAACATTCTGTTTAGTGGAGTAGCCTGATGGCCCGTATTGTCTTGTTCGAGAACATTCACCCCAGTGCGCGGGAAGTCTTTACAGCGGCGGGGTACGACGACATCGTCGCCCATGCCGCCGCCTTGCCACCCGAGTCATTGCGTGACGCCATACGGGGCGCGCATGTGGTTGGCATTCGATCTCGCACACACCTCGACGCCGAAGTGCTTGCCGAGAACCCCGACCTGCGAGTCATTGGCTGCTTTTGTATCGGCACCAACCAGGTCGATCTTGACGCTGCGCTCGGTCACGGCATTCCGGTGTTCAACGCACCGTTCTCCAATACGCGGTCAGTCGCCGAAATGGTGGTTGCTGAAGCCATATTGCTCTTGCGCCGTATCCCTGAAAAGAACGCACGGGTACACCAAGGGTTCTGGGACAAAACGGCCGACGGCGCATACGAGGCGCGTGGCAAAACGCTGGGTGTCATCGGCTACGGCAATATTGGTTCCCAAGTGGGCACGCTTGCCGAAATGGCGGGTATGCAAGTGCTGTTTCACGACGTTGAAGCAAAGCTGCCCCGAGGCAACGCCAAGACCAGTGTGTCGCTCAAGCGTCTGCTCGCGCAGTCAGATGTGGTGACTCTGCACGTGCCGGCCGGCAAGGGCACGCACAACCTCATTAACGCGCAAGCCATTGCGGCAATGAAGCCAGGCGCGATCCTTATCAATGCCTCTCGTGGCACGGTCGTGGATATCGATGCGTTGCATGATGCGTTGAAGAGCGGACACCTTTCGGGGGCGGCGCTCGACGTGTTCCCGGTTGAACCCAAGAGCCGTGACGAACCCCTTGATAGCCCGCTGCGCAACATGCCGAACGTGATCCTGACCCCTCATATCGGCGGCAGCACTCAGGAATCACAAGAGAATATCGGCCGTGAAGTCGCCGAAAAACTGGTGTCCTACTTGCAGTCGGGCGCCACCAAAGGCTCAGTGAACTTCCCGGAAGTGGCTTATCAGGAACGCGCCGGCAGCGCACGTATTCTGCACGTACACCGCAACGTGCCGGGCGCAATGGGTGCGCTCAGCAGCTTGGTGGCGGAGCACGGGTTGAACATCGTTGCCCAGCATCTGCAGACGCGTGGGCCCATCGGCTATGTGATTTCCGATATTGAAGGCGAGGTCGACGAGACCATGATCTCGATCTTGCGCTCGCATCCGGTAACCATACGCTGCGATAAGGTCTGATCGGCATCCTTGGCCGGCAGAATGTCGGCCAAGGTGAAGCCGTCAAGGTGCGCCATGAACTGGTTCAGCGCACCTTGCATGATGCGCGTTAACCCACACTGACCATACAGGCGGCAGTTGGGCGTGACCTCGCCCAGGCACTCCACGACCGCAAGGTCGTTCTCGGTGTCGCGTACCACTGCACCTAGCGGAATGTCTTTCGGGTCATGGGCCAGGCGCATGCCGCCGTTTTTGCCGCGTACGGTATCCACCCAGCCCGTTTGCGCAAGCCGGTGCGTGATCTTCATGAGGTGAGGCTCTGAAATGCCATGCGCCCGTGCCACCTCGGCGATCGTGCACAACCGATCCGGATGGCTGCCCAGATACATGAGCAGTCGCATGGAATAGTCGGTCATTGCTGTGAGTCGCATGAGGATGCCTGTTGAAAAGGGGCCGGTTCACGTGAACGGCCCCGCAGTTTTATCGTTGGCCCGGCTGTGCCGCAGCTTGACCGGCAGGGCGGGCGGCACCGGGGCGCGCCGCAGCGTCGGCACGGGGCTGGGTCAAGATGGGAATATAACGGTAAAGGTATAGCCCCAGGCTGACGATCCAGGCACCGGCTGTGGCATGGAGCAGCGAGCCGCTCATGGCTGAGGGCCACAGCGCCGCCAGGCGTAGCACCACTGCCGCCACCATCAGCCAATAACTGGCGAGCATCGTGCCGTCGAGGGCGAGCGGCCGGCCGGTGTGGCCGAGAGCTGTGCGGGTAACCATGCCGATTATCAGTACGGCGAACCCGCCCATGCCGATGATGTGTACGTGGGCCGCAGCGCGTGCCAGATACAGGCCACCCAGCCCGCTGAGGTGAGCCGAAGCCGCCAGCAGACCCAGCGCAAGGCCAAGATAACCGCCGTACAGTATCCAGAGCATGGGCTTGTGCAGCACGGCCTGCGGCTTCCAACGCCAGAGCTGGTACAAGCCGATAAACCCCACGATGGTGAGGCCCGCCGCCATGATGAGCGTGAGCTTCAACAGGCCCGCCGCGATCGCAATGCCACCCACCACTATCTGCACACGCCCGCTATTGGCGAGCATGGGGATTTCGAGGCCGGGAACCATGCGCCCCGCAAAGAACGGAATGACGCGCCGTGCAATCAGGATGGTGAGCACGGCCATGAACAGCATGCCGGTGTTGAAGCGTTCGATGACAAGCAGGTAATCGCCTTTCAAGGTGGCAAGCAAGAACAGTATGTTGCTGACACCCAGGCCCAGTACCAAGAGAGGCACGCCGTAATTGCGCACGCTCTTGCCTTTGAGCATGACCTGCATCAGCCGGAAGGCGCTGTAACCGAAGAAGATGCTCTCGAGCACCATGCCCGCTACAAATGCGGTATGGCCGCCCAACAGATAGGCGATGCGAGCGGCGACCCACGTGAGCACGATGAACGCTAGCGGCAACCCCTTCATGGGGTTGAAGCCGGTCCAGGTGGCCGCTGCAGTAAGCAGGAAGCCCACCGCGATAGTGGCGATGAAGCCCCATAGCATCTCGTGAGCATGCCAGGCCACAGCGAAGAAGGGGGCCGGCACAATGCTCGGCGCGAAGATCCAGATGGCAACGGAGACGAGGGCCCAAGCGATGCCGCAGATGTAGAGTGGGCGAAAGCCCAAGCTGAGAAAGACGGGCGGGCTGGCGGAAGAAGAGGGTGTCATGTTTAAAGCTCTGCCGGCATGCGGTTAGGTTCGCGGCTCATCTGGTAGCCGAACCAGAGGCTGCGCGCAATGCGCCCCGCCAGTTCGTCGGCCTGATTCGCCATGTCGCGATTCGGGAGTTCGGATGTGGTGTGGTGGAATAAATCGAGCCAACGGTGAAAGAGAGATGCATCGAGGTCAGGAAGCGCGACATGCTTCGGCATGGGTGTGCCGCTGTACTCGCCCGAGCCCAGCAATATGGAAGACCAGAAACGCTCCATGATGCCTAGATGATGGGGCCAATCGCTGATATGTGCGTTGAAGATCGGCCCGAGCACGGTGTCGGCCCGAATGCGATCGTAGAAGCTATGAACTAACGTATGAATTTCTTGTTTGGTGCAGAGATCGGGGCGAGCCATAAGCGGGTAGGAAGTTAAAGATTACTTTGAAAGTGATCTTATAGAAACTGCTGTTCCGCGTCAATCGCGGCAGCACTGGCCCAGCGGTTTAAACTCCGTTTAAACGTTGCAATGTCGTGAAAGAGATAATTCAGGTGTATGCTTCTTGTTGCAACACTAACTTATTGATTCATCAGGCCGACCCCATGGCTGACGACACGCGCGCTCGGCAGGTGCATACCTCCGGCGTCACTCTTTCTTGTGTGATTCCCTGCCTCAACGAGGCGGAGAATCTTCGGGCCTTGCTTCCGGAACTGCTTTCGCTGTTTAGCGGGCTGGTGGCCGCCCACGAGATCATTGTTGTCGATGATGGCAGCTCCGACGACACCTCGCGCCTGCTCACCGAATGGGCTGCACGCGAGCCGTCGCTTGTGTACGTGCAACTATCGCGCAATTTTGGCAAGGAAGCCGCTCTCACGGCGGGCATCGAAGCCACGCGCGGCGATGTCGTGGTGTGCATGGACGCCGACATGCAGCATCCGCCTTCATTGATACCGGTCATGCTCGAGCGCTGGAAGCAGGGCGTTGAAATGGTCTACGCCGTGCGCACTGATCGCGGCGACGAAACTCTGCTGAAGCGGGTGGGAACTCGCTTGTTCTATCGGCTCATGCGCACCTCCGGCGGGCTTGAAGTCCCCCCGAATGCCGGCGACTTCCGCCTGATGGACCGCAGCGTTGTCAACGCGCTGCTTGAATTGCCGGAGCGCGATCGCTTCATGAAAGGTTTGTTCGCGTGGGTAGGGTTCGAGTCGGAACCGCTGCAGTACGATCCATCCGACAGGCTGCATGGTGTTTCGCGTTTCAAACCTCTGCGGCTTTTTCGGTTAGCCATCGACGGGCTTACGGCCTTCACCACCTGGCCACTGCGTATCATGAGCCTCAGCGGTGTGCTGCTGTCGTTTGCTTCATTCACATATGGCCTGATCATCGTGTTGTCGCATTGGTTCTGGGGTGATCCGGTGCAAGGCTGGACAACGCTTATAACGGTCATTCTGTTTTTCGCGGGTGTACAACTTATCGCCGTAGGAGTGCTCGGTGAATACGTCAGTCGTATCTTCAGCGAAGTCAAACAGCGCCCCGTCTATCTTGTGCGGCGCCGCCAAGGGGCGGGATTGCGCCGCGCCGCCGGTCGCCGTGACGCCTGGCACGCCGCCTCAAACCCACCTGCGCCCGAACCAGCGGCCCGCCACGAGTCACCTGAATCGGTACACCAGGCGCGGTAAGCGTTGAACGCTTAGGGCGTCGCGGCCACACGGCGCTTTTATTTGTCTCGTTAACTAGGAAACCCTAACCATGCATGCGGACGGTGCCCGCAGTTCGCCCGGCTGTGCCCGGATCACGTTGCATTCAGTTTCCAGTCGAATTGATTGGAAAACTGCGGTGCTTCTATTTGCGGCCGTCTTGCTGTTCTCTGTACTCGGCGCGAACCATCCGTTGCTCATACCCGGCGAAGCCCGGCATGCGGGCATCGTGCACGACATGTGGGCGGCTCAGCAGTACCTGATGCCCCGTATCGATGGGCTTCCGGTGCTCGACGGTGCACCGCTGCACTATTGGGTGTCGCTGTTCTTTGTCGAACTCTTCGGTGCGTCGGAATGGGTGGCTCGGCTGCCGTCTGCGCTTGCCGCCGCCGTCACGCTCGTCTTCTTGGTTCGGCTGTGGTTGCCCCGGATATCGGTGGGCGCAGTGGTGCCTTTGGTGGTGATGTTTCTTATTCAACCGGCCGTGGTCGTTGCGAGCCGCTACGCGTCGGCTGACATGTTCAATGTCATGCTGCTTGCCTTGTCTGTCGGCAGCTTCCTGTTGGCGGTGGAGTGTGTCGAACAGCACCGACAAGCAGGCGGTCAGATCCTCAGAGCCTGGATAGCGTGCGCGCTCCTGGGGCTTGCGGCTGGGCCCATGGCCATCGCGGTTCCTCTCATTATCGTGTTCCTCTGGCTTGCGACGCGCCGTAAAGCGGGCCTGATACGGCTGATGTGCTGGTGGCCGGGCCCGTTGAGTGCGGCGGCCCTCATACTGCCTTGGTACGTATTGGTGGCAGATCGGTATCCAGGAATTGTCACTACAATTTTGCATAAACAGGCCCTACAACTATGGGACGGCGGTCGCCATAGCTGGGCTGAAATGGGATGTTTCGGCTATGGATTGCTGCTATTCGGAGGGCTTGTCCCGCTGATGGTGTGTCTGTATCGGTATTGGGATGCCAATCGGCGCCAGGCACTTCGTACGCCTGTTGCGGGCCTGATGGCGACATGGCTTGTGGTCGTGCTATTCCTGCATCCTGTGTTGGCCATGACGGCTGTCGGGCCGGCCGCGCTAGTGACGATCCCCATGCTTTACTTCGCTTTTGTCGCGTTGATGCCTGACGCAAAAGGCTGGCGTAGTCGCGATTCCTGGGCGTGGGCACTGCACATTTTGGTGGCCGGTGTAGTGACGAGTGCGGGCGTATACCTGGCGGGAAAGCAAAGCAGTACGCTGCCCACGCTTACGAGTGTGGTGGGCGAGCTATATCGCTCCGCCACCGATAAAGTGATTCTGCTAGACCGCTACGACTACGAATTCAACTTCTATATGCGCTCGCCGAAACTGGTCTATGTGGTCAGCGACTGGCGCATAGGCGTAGACGCCTCGCCGTCATGGAAAACAGAGCTGGCGGAATCGGCCCCGTTTGCCCCGCAAACCGCGGCGCGCATGCTGCTCACGTCGAACGATTTGGTGCAAAAGCTGTGCGAGCGCCGCGTGGTGAATCTATGGGTGATCGGCTCGGAGCAGGCCGCTTCACGTCATCCTATACTGCGCGACGTGCCTATATATTTTGGGCGTACCGATGTGCGGGTCTGGTATTTGGACGCCGAATCGTACTTGCCGCGATGCGCTGAGCATCATGGCGGCTGATCAACACGGAGGCTCTTCCTGAAACCGAAATCCGTTCTTGTGTGTGCTGATGATTTCGGCCTGCATATATCGGTCGATGAAGCCATCGTCGAGTTGGCAAGGCTCGGGCGCCTGAGCGGCGCCGGTTGCCTGGTCGACGGCCCGTCGTTTGCGGAAAGCGCCCAATCGTTACGATCCAGTGGCTTGCAATGCGGGCTGCATCTGAATTTCACTGAGGCGCTTGGCGCGGAAGGCGTTTTCATGCCCCTCGGGCAGTTGGTGCGCGCGTGCTGGGCGCGGCGGCTTGATCCGGTACACGTGCGCCGCCAAATCGTTCACCAGCTCGATCGCTACGAGGCGGTCCTGGGGTGCGCGCCACACTATGTTGACGGGCATCAGCACGTACATCAGTTCCCGCAGATTCGTGAAGCGCTCATTGATGAGCTTGGAAGGCGTTATCTAACAGCCGGCTCGCGTCCGTGGCTACGTTCGACGCTGGCGGGCCCCCAGGCGGGTATGCCGCTGAACTTGCGTGTGAAGTCTGCAATCATCGCCACATTGGGGGCGTCCCGGCACGGCCGGCTCGCGCGGGGGCAGGGCTTTCGGCTCAATCGAGCATTGTTGGGGGTGTACGACTTCACCGGGGGTGCTTCAGGGTATGCCCGGCTGCTGCCGGCGTGGCTCGCCGCTGCGCGCGAGGGTGACTTGATCATGTGTCATCCGGCCATGCGGGCCGTGCCCGGCGATGCGCTCGGCGAACAGCGTCGGGCCGAGTACGACGTATGGGCGAGCGCCCAAACCGGGAAGTGGCTGCGCGAGCATAACGTTGCGATCGGCCCGTTATTCACGCCATGAATCGAAGCGGCGGCTGGGCCGCCGCTTCGTAAAGCAGCTCAGTCGGCCGGTGGCGTGCTGCCGCCGTCGCCCAATGCCCGCTGCATGAATACGACGTCGATCCATTGGCCGAATTTGTAGCCGGTATCGGGCTGAGTGCCTACGTGGGCAAAGCCCAGGTTACGGTGCAACGCAATTGAGCTTTGGTTCTGCGTGCCGGCGATTACTGCGATCATCTGGCGCCATGGGCCTTGTTCGCAGCGTTCGATGAGTGCAGTGAGCAAGTCGCGGCCGATGCCTTTACCGGATTCGCCGTCGGCGAGATAAACGGAATCTTCCACTGTGTATCGGTAAGCGGGGCGCGGCCGGTAAAGCGCCGCATAGCAATAGCCCAACACCCGGCCGTCGGTTTCGGCCACAAGCCATGGCAAGTTCTGTTCAGAGATTTTCTGCATACGGCCCGACATTTCGTCGACCGTGGGAGGTGTCTCTTCAAACGTGGTGGTGCTCGAAAGCACGTGATGCGCATAGATCTGCTGAATCTGCGCGATGTCTTGCGGCAAGGCGTCGCGGATGATATGGGCCGCGGCACCTTCGAGTGGTTGGCCGGCTTGCGTGCCAGGCAAGGCAGTCATACTATTTTCCATGATCCCCCCTATATCGATTCATTATACGGAGTTACAGAGATGTCCCTGCCAATCCACCCACTTACCGACGCTTTTGCCGTAGCGCCCCAGCTTGGGCCCGAAGACATGTCGGCTGTAGCGGCTGCCGGTTACAAGAGTGTGATCATCAATCGCCCAGATGGTGAAGGCGGTGCCGAACAGCCGGCTTCAGCCGACGTCATTGCTGCGGCGCGAGAAGCCGGGCTCGCCATCGAGTACCAGCCGGTCGTCAGCGGCGCCATGACGGCCGAAGACGTGACTCGTTTCAAGGAACTGCTAGGCCAGCTTCCGGCCCCAGTGCTCGCCTATTGCCGCAGCGGTACCCGCTGCACACATCTGTTCAGCGCCGCAACACAGTCTTGATCTAACGCAAGGGCAGCGTAAACGCGGATTACATATTACCGTCGTCAGCGAGTAAGCTATGAGTCACAGACTTACGTTACAGGGGCAACATAATGTTCAAGAAAATCCTCATTCCCACCGACGGCTCTCCATTGTCGGCTCAAGCGGCGAACAAGGGGGTATGTTTCGCGCGTGGAATCGGCGCTGAAATCGTGGCGCTTTATGTCACCCAGCCCTTTGCGGCCACGGTAGGCTTCGATGGTATGGCGGCCGCCTACGCCATTACCGACGAAGACTACGAAAAAACGGCACATGAACAGGCGCAGAAGTACATCAAGCAGGTACTCGACCGCGCCGAAACCGCCGGCGTCAAAGCTTCCGGAAAAGTGGTGTCGAACTTCAATGTCGCCGATGGCATCGTTCAGGCAACTGAAGAAGAGGCATGCGACCTCATCTTCATCGGCAGTCACGGCCGCAGCGGGCTTTCACGCCTGCTTCTGGGCAGCGTCACGGTTAAAGTGCTCGGCTTGGCAAAAACGGCCACACTCGTTTACCGGGTCAAAGAAAGCAGCTGATCGTCTGCGTATGAACCGCGTGGGGCCGCTTGAAACGGCTCGCGCGCCGGGCCTTCTTCTTTTGGACGTATCATTGTTGTTTTCCACGTTCATTAAAAGGGGGCGCCATGTCCATCAAGATCGGCGATCGCATACCTGACGGTACGCTTTACGAATACTACGATGAGCCCACCGACGCCTGCGCGGTAGGCCCCAATGCGTTCAAAGTCTCCGAGATGGCACAGGGCAAGACAATTGCTCTGTTTGCCGTGCCTGGCGCTTTTACCCCCACTTGCTCTGAAAAACACGTTCCGGGTTACCTTGAGCAGGCCGACGCCTTGCTGGAAAAGGGCGTCGACGAGATCTGGTGCGTCGCGGTGAATGATGCGTTCGTAATGGGCGCATGGGGGCGCGAGCAGGGCACCGCAGGTCGCATCCGGATGTTGGGTGACGGTAGCGGTGAATGGGCTCGCGCGCTCGGTCTTGAACTCGACCTGGGTGCGCGCGGTATGGGTGTGCGCTGCCAGCGCTTCTCGGCGGTACTGCGCGACGGGGTCGTTGAGCAGCTTAATGTCGAAGCACCCGGTAAGTTCGAGGTGTCTGACGCTGCCACGATGCTCGAACAGCTGTAGCGCCAACGTTATTGCTCTTGCCAGGCGCCTCGATCGAGGCGCCTCATGTATTCCTCGGACCGATTTGCGATGGTACACACGATTGGGGCTTTCTCGTCTCTTTTCCTAGCTACGCTACTGCTGCTCGTCGGGTCGGGGCTGTTCAATACGTATCTTGGTTTGCGGCTCACCGCCGCGTCGGTCTCGGAAGTTTGGGTAGGCGCCATTATTGCGGCGTACTACTTGGGTCTTGTATTTGGCGCGCGGGTCGGCCACAAGCTCATCATCAGGGTCGGGCACATCCGGGCCTATGCGGCCACGGCCGCCATCGTCGCGGTTACGGTGTTGATCCAGGCGCTCATCGACCGGCTCGAGCTATGGATCGTTCTGCGCTTTGTGGCGGGCATTGCCATGGTGACGCAGTTCATCGTGTTGGAAAGCTGGCTGAATGAACAGACCGAGAACCACCTACGCGGGCGGGTATTCGCGTTCTACATGGTGTTCTCGAGCATGGGTACCGTGCTGGGGCAGTTATCGGTGGGCATGTTCCCGGCGCTCGATGCCGGCCCGCTAATCTTTGTCGCCCTGTGTTCCACGGCCTGCCTGATTCCTGTTGCGGTTACCCGGCGGGTTCACCCGGCGATTCAGGTGCCGGTTCCGATTCGCTATCACTATTACGCATCGCGGGTGCCGATGTCCATGACCGTGATGTTCATGGCGGGCATGATGTCGGGCGCCTTCTACGGATTGGCCCCGGTATATGGCGTGGCGCAAGGCATGGATTCGGGCCAGGTGGCCGTGTTCGTCGCCGCCGCTGTGGCGAGCGGCCTGGTCTTTCAGTGGCCGGTAGGATGGCTTGCTGACCGCATCAGCCGCGTCACACTGATACGCATCAACTCGGTGTTGTTGGCCGCGCTAACGGTGCCTTTATGGGGCTGGTGGCCGATGCCATACTGGGCGTTGGTGATGTACTCGTCGCTGTTCGGCATTATTCTCTTCACCCTTTATCCGGTCGCGGCGGCTTTTGCCAACGATAACGTCGACCCTGATCGTCGAGTCGGGCTCAGCGCGATTCTGTATATGGTTTACGGGTTAGGGGCGTGCGTCGGGCCCCTGCTCGTCGGGATATTGATGCGTGAACTGCAGGCCGGCGTGTTCTTCGTTTTTGTCACCGCGTGTGCCGTCTTCCTGGTGGTGTTCGTGCGCGCTCAACGTGTGAAGGGAACCTATCTCAGTGAGGACGCACCCACGGAGTTCGTTCCCATGCCCGACTCGGTGCAGAACCAGAACGTTGTTCCGGGGCTCGATCCCCGTGTGGATACCGACACCGATATGTCGTTCGCACCGCCTCCGCCGGAACCCGTTGACGACGTGGCCGACGTTGAATCGCCTGTAGACCGCCCCGATGCGGAATACGCGGGTGAGCCGGAGGCTCCGGGCTTGCCGGAAGAGCCCCGAGCAGGGGCTGACGCCACGCCGGTTGAGCCGCTGGACGAACCGGCCGCCCTGGTCGTTGAACCGGGTGTGGATGGGATTCCGGCCGACGATACGCCGGTGCCCGGCCTTACCGACGACGGGGTCGACGCGACTGAAGTGGTCGCCGCCGCGGCCCAAACGGCGGTTGAGCCCGCGACGGGCGTCGGGCCCAGCGATTTGCGCAATATCGCCGTGGCTGACCCAGGAAGCATCACGGTGATCGGTGCTGGGGAAGAGGGCGGCGACACGCCTGAAACCGCGACACCCGTAACGGATGCTGGCGGAACAGATACTCCTGAGACGGGCACGCGAGAAGCTGACAAGCCGACCGATAAGACTTAAGCCGTTAGCCCTTCACCCGGTGCCTGAGCCGCCAGCCGACTGTGCGCGGAAGGTCGCCTCTAATCCGGCACGGCTGCGTTAGCGCGGGAAGAGAATGAAGATCGCAAATATCGCCAGGCCGACGCCCAGGCCGTTGACCCAGTGGATCCGTTCGCGAAAGATTCCGGCGCCCACCAGCGTACCAAGTGAGATCACGCCGATGTTCATGGCCGAGAAGACGAGAGTCGGGTTGTCTGAGTACACCTGGTGTGCGCGCACATAGAAATAAATGTTGCCGAAGTTCAGCAGCCCCAAAAACAAGCCCGCCAGAGCACTACGCACGCTCCACTGGGAGCGCCGCAGAAACAGGTACACGAAGCTCACCAGACCCGCCAGCATGAAGGCACCGAGGAGCGTCGTGGGAAACGCTGATCCCGCCTTCGCCATTTGCTTGAACAGAATGTCGATGGTGCCGTAGCCAAACCATACGCCCAGCAACAGAGCGGCCGTGACGGCGCCCCCGTGCGCCGCAGGCGTCTGAGCATTCCGGTTGCCGGGCCGCCAGAGCAGGGCGGCCAAGGCCAGCAGCGCCGTGGCGATTCCCGCCAGCTTTCCTGAAGTGGCCGTCTCACCGAAGACTGTGAAGGCGGCAATCAACGGCAGCAGGAGAGAGAGCCGTTGTGCCACGTCGCTCAGCACGATACCCGCCTGTTGCACGGCCCGGGCCATGATCAGGAAGACCGATGGCAGCAGCAGGCCTAAAGCCAGAAGCAGCGGCCAGGGCGCGGCGCTTTGTAGTAGTGCACTGGGTTGCGGGTTCAGCAGCAGCCAGCAAAGCGAGCCGGCCATGACATAGTTGAATGCAATGGCCTGGTCGATCCGGACGTCATGGCTGCGTGCCATCTTCAACAAGACCGAAACCGCCACACTGCATGAAATACTAAGGATCAGCGTAATCATCATTATTCCGACAAACCGACGGGCGCTGATGATAGTCGACGTGCGACCAAGCAGACAGACTGAAGGCCGCATGGTAAGCACGACGTGGACCGTAAAAGTGCTCTAAAAACGCTAACTTCGCCCAAATTCATCATTAGCTCACGTAACGACGCCACATCGACGGCCATCAGATTATGTAACTTATCGTTGCAGTAGATTCCAACAGCCAGACAGTGAATCAACTTTCGGCTTGGCCGCATCTAACGTGTAGACGTGGTGAGTTTCACCGCGCCTTACATCGAAAGAATGGAGTCAACGATGAGCTCGCTCAGTGCACGACCGATACTGGCGTCAGTCCCGTCTACTACCGCCCACACAGATGCGCCGGCGGGCGCCGTATCCGACCAGATACGCGCTCGGTTGATGGCGGCTGATCAACGCTTCCACGCCAACGACAACATTGCTGCCGTTATACGAGCCGGTGAACTCGAAGCGCTGCACGCCGAAGTCGCGCAACACGTACAGGGCCTTTTGAAAGCGCTGGTGATCGATACAGAACACGATCACAATACGCGCGAGACATCCCGGCGGGTGGCGAAGATGTTCATCGACGAAGTCTTCAGCGGCCGATACCGGCCCGCACCTGCCATCACGGCGTTTCCCAATATCAACAGGTTGAACGAGCTGATGGTGGTCGGCCCGATTAAGGTCAACAGTGCTTGCTCACACCACCTGTGCCCGATTATCGGCAGAGTCTGGATCGGATTTTTGCCCAACGCATCGTCTGACCTCATCGGCTTATCGAAATACAGCCGCCTTTGTGAATGGGTTATGAGCCGCCCGCAAATACAGGAAGAAGCAGTGGTGATGCTGGCCGACGAACTGGAGCGGCGCATCAAACCGGATGGGCTTGCCGTTGTCATGGAAGCGAACCATCTCTGCATGGGCTGGCGCGGCGTAAAGGATGACAATACGTTGATGAAGAGCTCGGTGATGCGCGGCGCGTTTTCTTCCAACCCCGCTTTGCGCAGCGAATTCTTGAGTCTCTTGAATACAGGGAAGGAGTGATTCGCCATGCAAGACGCACCGCTTACCGAACACGACGCACCGCTCACGGAACCCGACATCGCTTTCGAGCTCGCGCCCGAGAGCGAACTCATCGCTTACGCGGCCCAGGGCAGTGAAGGCGCGTTCGAGGTGATCATGCGTCGGTATAACCGGCGACTATTCCGCACAGCGCGCAGCATTCTTCGCAACGACGCCGACGCCGAAGAGGCTCTGCAGGAAGCATATGTGAAGGCGTGGCAGGCGCTGGCGGGCTTTCGTTCCGACGCCCGGCTCTCAACCTGGTTGGCCCGAGTCGTTATCAACGAAGCGCTGGGGCGCCTGCGCAGGAAAAGCGCGCACATCATTCCACTGGATACGGCCATGCACTCGCTCGACCCAGACGTTCAAGCGGGGCTGACAGAGCCCCGCGACCGGCAGCCCGATCGGCTTGCCATGCGCTCGGAGCTACGCGAACTGCTCGAAGCGCATATCGACAAGCTTCCCGACCTGTATCGCACCGTGTTTGTGCTGCGTGCCGTTGAAGAGATGAGTGCGCATGAGGTGGCGTTGGTCTTGAATATGCCGGAAGCCACCGTGCGCACCCGTTACGCCCGAGGCCGGAATCTTTTGCGTATCAATTTGGTGAGCGATATCGATATCACCTTGAATGACGCGTTCTCGTTTGATGGCGAGCGCTGCGATCGCATTGTGGCTGCCGTGCTTGCCCGAGGGCGAAAAAAAAGCATCTACCGGAGTAGATGCTTTTTCTTGAATTTGTTGGCGGAGCGGACGGGGCTCGAACCCGCGACCCCCGGCGTGACA
>CAZPYF010000005.1:0-32208 GCA_964590015.1 uncultured Burkholderiaceae bacterium | reverse complement strand
GTGCCTGCTGTAGGGAAGACGGCCACCGTGAGCGTGCCGGCGACCTCTTCCTTAATAGCGGCCATATCCGACCGCGCCTGGCCAAGCACCGTAAACAGACGGTCTGCATGCCCGACCAGCACTTCGCCGGCAGGCGTGAGTCGCACCCCCCTTCCGTGCCGTTCAATGAGCTGTACACCGACCTCTTCTTCGAGCTGAGCGATTTGCTGCGACACGGCTGAAGGTGTAAGAAACAAGGCCTCAGCAACGGCGGCCATCGTGCCTCGTACAGAAAGTTCGCGTAGCGCTCGGAGTCTGGCGATGTCCATAGTTTTAGTTTTTGACCTTTAGTGCGGGCGGGCAAGCTCACGCCTAACTGATTAGAAATATTTAATTTTAGTCAAAAAAATAATCAGTAGTTCTAATGCCCAGGCGTTGCTAAGATCATTGAAACTAGGAGGCTGAGTTGGCGATTGGTGTCTTTGATATCTTCAAGATCGGAATCGGGCCGTCGAGCTCGCACACCGTGGGCCCGATGAGGGCGGCTCGCATGTTCGCGCGCGCCATACTGGCGGCACACCCCAGCACTGTTCAGCGCGTGGTGGTCGAGCTATATGGTTCGCTCGGTGCGACGGGTAAAGGGCATGGCACCGACACGGCCGTCATGCTCGGCCTGGCCGGTCATGATCCGGAAACGGTCGATGTCGAACGCGTGGGTTCGTATCTTGACGAAGTCCGGGCGAATGGCCGCATCGGTTTGCTCGGGCAACAGCCGGTGAGCTTTGATGCCGCTCGTGACATCCCGTTCCACCCTTTCAAGACATTGCCCATCCATCCGAATGGTATGCACTGCCTGGCGTATGACGCGTCAGGCAACGTACTGCTTGAGCGCAGCTACTACTCGGTGGGCGGCGGCTTCGTCGTTCAGGCTGATGCGCGTGGCGAACGCGAAGATGCGGCCGGGTTGTTACCCGATGCCAGCCAGCTGCCCATGCCCTTTCGTAGCGGTGACGATCTGCTGCGTCTCGCGAACGAACATCAATGCTCCATTGCCGACATCATGCGAGCCAATGAACGCCACTGGCGGCCCGATACCGAAACCGAAGCCGGCCTCGAACGCATCTGGTCAACCATGCGCGCCTGTGTGAGCCGAGGCTGCCGTACCGGCGGCACCCTGCCCGGCCCGTTTAGGGTTCGGCGACGTGCGCCTGAATTGCTGCGCAACCTCGAAGCCCGGGGTGGGCGTGATGCTGCTGACCCGCTTACGGTAATGGATTACGTCAACGTGTACGCACTGGCCGTGAACGAAGAAAACGCAGCAGGCGGTCGGGTGGTTACGGCGCCCACCAACGGTGCTGCCGGCATCATTCCCGCAGTGCTGCACTATTACACCGAGTTCGTCGACGGCGCGAACGAAAAAGGCGTGGAAGACTTCCTGCTCACTGCGGCGGCCATCGGCGTACTCTACAAAGAGAATGCATCGATCTCCGGCGCTGAAGTCGGCTGCCAAGGCGAGGTCGGCGTTGCATGTTCAATGGCTGCGGCCGGGCTCTGTGCCGTATTGGGCGGCAGCCCGGAACAAGTGGAAAACGCCGCAGAAATCGGCATGGAGCATCATTTGGGGCTCACCTGCGACCCTGTCGGCGGGCTTGTGCAAATTCCGTGTATCGAAC
Organism: uncultured Burkholderiaceae bacterium; assembly: GCA_964590015.1. Taxonomy (GTDB): domain Bacteria; phylum Pseudomonadota; class Gammaproteobacteria; order Burkholderiales; family Burkholderiaceae_B; genus Yanghanlia. The sequence continues at coordinate 30,556 of CAZPYF010000005.1, read as the reverse complement.
GCAATGCCATCGCGTCGGTCAAGGCCATCAACGCTGCCCGCATGGCCTTGCACGGCGACGGCGTGCATACCGTGAGCCTCGATCAAGTCATCAAAACCATGCGCGAAACGGGCGCCGACATGATGAGCAAGTACAAGGAAACGTCGCAGGGCGGGCTAGCCGTCAATATTGTGGAATGCTGATTAGAGCTTAGGGTGTACGCGCGGCCGCCCAAAATGCAAGCGCCATCACAAAGAAGGTGGCCGTAATGGCCCACAGTACGGGCCCATACGAGTGCGTAGCGCTCCACAAGACGGCGGTTGCCCAAGGCGCGATGCCTCGCGCCAGCGTAGCCGGCAGATTCATGACGCCGTTAAGCGCTCCATACGCATGCTGGGTGAGCATTTCCGGCACGACCAAACTACGCACGATTGTGAAAATGCCGTTCGCCGCGCCGTAGAGACAACACAGTATGACAATGAGGGTGAAGCTGTCGCGAAAGAACAGGAACCCCAGAAAGACCGGCGGTAAAACGCCCACGGTGAAGCAACCGATACGGCGCATACTGGTACGCGCGCCAACCATGCTGATCAACACCCGGCCGGCCACCTGTGCGGGGCCGATCACCGCCAAAGCGGTTACTACCTCGGCTACGCTGAGGCCGCCTTCGAGCAGAATCGGGTACATATGGAAGGTGAACGCCGAGAAGGCAGCGGCATACGCCAGCATGGCGAGCAGCAACAGCCAAAATACCCGCTTGCGGAAGATGCCACGAATCACAGCATGATCGCGGGCGCGCGCCGCGCGCGCATCGGTACGAGAGTCGTCTTGTAAATCGGCCTGCGGCCGAATCTGCCAGGCATACAGGCCGCAAAGCGCGGCATTCACGATTGCCAGCCCGATCAGCGCCTCACGCCAGCCCCAGAGATCGAGCCATAACTGAACAAGCGGAATGAACACCGTGCTCGCAAATCCGCCCCATAACGTAATCTGAGTGACGCCGGCGCGTGCCCGATCCGCACCCACTCGTCGCGCCAGCACAGCAAAGGCGGGTTCATAGAGGGTGCAGGCCTGCAGGGCTCCCAGAAGCGTAGCCACCACATAGAAAGCCAACTGGGTTTCGATGAACGACCACAGCACGAATAATACGGTGGCGAGCCCCGAACTGACCGACAACAAGACTCGGCCATGGCCGCGGTCGATGGCAACGCCCACGGGGTATGTAAGGAATGCCGCCAGAATCAGCCCGAGGGTAGCGGGCGCGTAGGCTTGCATACGCGACCATCCCAGCTCGGGCATCATGGTTTCGACGATGAGCGGGTAACTATAGTAGAGCGTACCCCAGGCGCAGATCTGGCCTATGCCAAGCGCGGAAATGAACCATGTTTCACTGTGACCGATACGCATCCACGGGCCCGTGTCGTCAATGGAGAGCCCTAATTATTCCGGGCGGTTCAGTATATCGAGAAAGGCGCGCGCTGCGGGGCTGGGCGGTCGGTCGCGCCGCTCGAGCCGGTAAAGCCGACGCGAGAACGTGGAAACGCCTGCAAGGTGCAGTTCCACCACTCGACCCAACGTAATCAGGTCTTCGACAACTGCATAGGGCAACATGGCGACACCCAGACCGGCAGCAACTGCGCGGGCAATGCCTTCATTGCTACCGATTTCAATGGATTCAGCGGGTACGACGCCCTGCTTCCCCAGCAGATCGAGCGACACCTCGCGGGTGCCTGAACCGCGCTCTCGTACCAGCCACGTTTGCCGACCGAGTTGCGCTGCGGTGACGGCGGCGGGCCGTTCCGGCCGCGCAGCCGCCTGATACGCATGCGGAGGGCCCACGATGACCAACGGTTCCTCACGCCAAGGGTGATAGGCCACCCCTTCCATATGTACCGGCCCTTCGACCAACCCGATGTCGAGCCGGCAGTCGAACAGGTCTTCCACGATGGCCTGTGTGTTGGCCACGACGACTTTGAGCGCGATGTCCGGCCATTCCACGGCATAGCGCTGCAGAAACGCAGGCAAGCGATAGCTGGCGATGGTTGTACTGGCGCCGATCACCAGCTCGCCCTGGCGCAAACCGCTGCGGCGTTGCACTTCCTGCACCGCCGCGCGCTCCAGCGAGAAAATTGCGCGGGCATGCGCGTTAAGCCCCGCCCCCGCTTCCGTGGGGCGCAAGCCGGGCGACGAACGGCCGCCGGCGCGTTCCAGCAGAGCCAAGTCGAGCTGGCGCTCCAGCTCTGAAACCGCTTTGGAAACGGCCGGCTGACTGATGTGCAGGCTGCGCGCGGCCGCCGAAAAACTGCCCTCTTCCACCACATGATGGAAGACGCGCAACAGATGCAGATTCAGGCGCATGAACTTAACCTAAGGTTATGGTGATCTGAATATTATGCATTCGACTTATATAACACCAGCGTATATCGTGGAATCCCAGTAGAAACCCTTGAAAGCCCTCCATGTCCTCTGTATCGCCCGCTGCTCCCGCCACCTTGCGTACCCGACTTCCTGGCAAGTCGTGGTGGGCCGGAATCGCCCTCGCCGGCCTTATCGCCTTTGCGAGCCTCGGGTTGGCACAGTTACCTTCGTTTCAAGCGTTGGGCTTGAGCGCGCTGACACTTGCGATCGTGATCGGTATGGCGTTGGGCAATACTATCTTTCCAGCGATTGCGCCGCACACGGGCGCCGGCGTCGATTTCTGCAAGAACCGTCTCTTGCGCGCCGGCATCATTCTGTTCGGCTTTCGGCTCACGTTTCAGGAAGCCGCGGGGGTGGGCTTGTCGGGCATCGTTCTCGACGCCGTAATCATCTTGTCGGTATACGGCTTAGCCATGTTTGTCGGCCGCCGTATTCTGGGCGTCGACCGGCAGACCTGCATGCTGGTGGGCGCAGGCGCTGCAGTATGTGGTGCGGCGGCGGTAATGGCGATGGAGCCGGTTGCGCGGGCGCAGGCCCACAAGGTCTCCGTAGCGGTCGCCACGGTTGTGGTGTTCGGCACGATCAGCATGTTCATCTACCCCCTGCTCTATCCTTATTCGGGCATGTCAGAACATGCCTTTGGCATCTTCATTGGCTCCACGGTGCATGAAGTGGCGCAAGTGGTTGCCGCCGGCAATGCGGTGAGCCCGGCCGCTGCAAATACTGCCGTGGTTGAGAAGATGTTGCGTGTGATGATGCTGGCGCCTTTCCTGCTCGGCGTTTCATGGTGGTTGCAATGGCAGGCACGGCGTAACGACACAGGTGAAATGTCGGCCGGCAAAGCTCGCCCACCGATTCCCTGGTTTGCTTTCGGCTTCGTGGCCGCAGTCGGGCTGAATTCCCTAGGATTCCCCGGGCCCGAAGTGGCCGCTCAGCTCGTACAACTGAGCACCTTGTTGCTCGCCATGGCAATGGCGGCATTGGGTCTGCGCACCCACGCCGGAGCGATCCGCCAGGCCGGCGCAGCACCGCTTGCCCTGGCGGGGATACTCTTCGTGTTTCTGGTCGTGGGCGGGTATGGCTTGAATCTCTTGGCTGCACAATTTGCCTGACGCAGCTACTTCTACCTGGCACTACAGCTACTTCTGCTTGGCACCACAGGCGCGTTTGCGCCACACCCGCCGCCCGCAGGCCCGTCGTTTGCCCCTTGCCCCTGACCCCTGTACGGGCATGTCGGGCGCCGGCAGGGTCTTGGAGTAGTATTGATGGAAATCAATACGTAGATTCCATTAGCGAAACACAATAAACTGTTCGTGATTACCCGGCCACCCGCGATGTAGGCCATTCTGGCGTGCATCGGGTGTCATCCAGCTACGATTCGGAGATCTTATATGTTTGCAAAAGTCACTTTCGCCGCACTGCTGTCTGTCATGGCTGTTCCTGCCATGGCGGCCCAATGTGACGTTACTGTCGAAGGCAACGATGCCATGCAGTTCAACACGAAGGAAATCGTAGTCGACAAGAGCTGCGACGAATTCACGGTAAAGCTGGTACACACCGGCAAGCTGCCCAAGGCAGCCATGGGGCATAACGTCGTCATCACCAAGACAGCCGACAAGCAGGCCGTCGCGCAAGACGCAACCACGGCAGGCCCGGCCAACGATTACATCAAGCCGAACGATGACCGTGTCATTGCGCACACTAACCTTCTTGGTGGCGGCGAAGAAGACTCCGTAACCTTCAAAACGGCTGACCTCGAAGCCGGCGGCGATTACACCTTCTTCTGCTCATTCCCCGGCCACTGGGCCATCATGACAGGTAAGGTTGTCGTGAAGTAAGCAGGTTTCGTCGGGCAAGCAGCCCGGTTGAATGCCAAGAAGCCGACCTTAGGGTCGGCTTCTTCGTTTCAGCTAAACGTTAGCCGTGGCGTTAGAACGCGTAACTCACGTCAATGCCGGCCGTCCAGTTACGACCTTGGGCCGGCTCGTAGTAGCGCTGGTTGCCTTCGTTGACGATGACCGAACCGGCGTATTCACGATCGAACAGATTGTCGACGCGGGCATAGCTGCCGATACGCCACGGGCCGTTGCGCCATACATAGCCCGCGTGAGCGCCGGCGACAAAATACGAGGGTGCGCGTTCCGTATTCCCGTCATTTACATAGATACCGCTCAGGTAGCGCGCATCGATGCCGGCCTGGAAGCCTTCGTCGGGCTGCCAATCCAGGCTCATGTAGAACGCCTGCCTTGCAATACCGGGAATACGATTACCCGACCTTAGCTGCTTGTCGGGTCGACTCGAGTCGAGGCATGCCGAGGCAGTGCAGTCATCGCGGTACTTCGCATCCAGCCAACCATAGGCGACTTGACCTCGCAGGTTCTCCACCAAGTCACCGGCCCATGCCAGTTCAAAACCGGTACGCCGCGTGCTGCCGGCATTCTGGTACGTGGTTCTACCGAAGCGCGCATCCGCAGCAACGATCTCGTCCTTCGTTCGGCTTTGGTAAACCGCAGCGGTTGCGACACCCCCTGCAACACGAGCCTTGGCCCCCACTTCGACGGTCGTGTTGACCGAAGGCGCCAAGTCAAAGTTAAGGCCCGGCAGACCATCGTTGCGGTAAGAGACTTCGTTGAACGTGGGCGTTTCGAACCCTCGCCCGGCCGATACGTAGAAGGTCAGATCCTGATTAGGCGAATACCGAAGGGCGCCCACCGGCAGCCATTCCTTATAGCGGGCGTCGCCACTATCGTCGCCATTGCCGGCGGTGACAAAGTGATCGCTTGAATCAAAACGAATGGTGCTATGGCGCAAGCCTGCGTCGACCGTCCATTGCGGCGCAAACTGCCACGACGCCTGAATATAGGGGTCGATATTCGACACCTTGTTGGTTTCATCGCGCCGCAGGGCGCCTTTGACCCCCAGGTTGCCGCCAGAGAAGTTCTCGTAACCCTTGCGATCTTCGCGAAGCTCGTCGTAAGCGACCCCGGCAATGACGGTAAGCGGCCTGCCCGCCAACTGATATCGACTGGTCCAGCGCACATCGGCCCCGGCGTAGCGGCGATTCAGATCGATGACGCCACCACTATGTTGCGGATTGCGCTGCGCCACCGCCGGTATGGCCAAGTACTGCACCATGTCGCGCTCGCCGTAATACACCATGGCCCGCAACGAATGGTCATTATCGAGCCGTTTGTCGAATATCAGGCCACCTTGTGTCTGGTCGACAGACTTGCGGGTGTTATACAACTGCGCGTTCTCAACCACGCTCTTGGGGTCGTTTTCGAACGCCTCGCGCGACAGGCCCAGCGGGTCATCCGCCTTGACGCTCACCGAGTTGGCGATCAGCGTGAGCCGCGTGTCATCATCGAACTGCAGGCCCAGCTTGGCATTGCCCAGATTCTTTCGCGCGCCGCTATGGTCGCGGTAACCCTCGGTGGTATAGCGGTTAAGGCTCACAACGTAGTCGAGTTCAGTTCCCCCGATATCGTTTAAGCCGCGGGCCTTGGCGCCATAGCGCCACGCCCCATTGCTGCCGGCGGCCACTGAGCCGGTAAGTTCAGGCGGCAGCTTGCCATCCTCTGTGAAGACCTGGATTACGCCGCCCGATGAATTGCCGTACAAGGCCGAGAATGGCCCCCGCAGCACCTCTATGTGCTCAATGCTCGCAATGTCGATGTTAGACGTCTGGCCCTGCCCATCAGGCATTGTGGCCGGAATACCGTCGACATACAGGCGCACGCCCCGAACTCCGAACGTGGAACGCGCGCCGAAGCCGCGTATCGACACCTGCAAGTCTTGCGCGTAGTTCTCGCGATTCTGAATTTGCAGCCCGGGAACGCCGCCGAGGCTTTCCGATAGATTCACACGGAAGCGCGCATCGCGCATTTCTTCCCCGCTCATCACCGATATCGACGCCGGTGTCTCAAGCACGGAGGTGTCCATGCGTGTGGAAGTCACGATCACTGGGGCAAGGGTTTGTACATCCTGTTGTGCCGTTGCCGGCTGGGCCGCCCCCCACAATAACGGTAATCCGCCCGCTACTTTCCAGCGCCATCCGCGCATGTCTCCCCTCCTATACAGATGTCGTCTCATTATGTCGGCGATCGTTATGGCCCTGCGCTATGCGAACCATGCCCTGCCCGAGCGCCAGCCGCTGCCCCAGCAAGCGTCGCTCCCAGGTTCCGTGGGAGCGCCTACTCACGCGGGAACGCTGATTGCCATCCTGCGTTCACCATAACTACACAAAATGGAGCGACCATGCTGCGTAAAGTAAACGACCTCATGGGTTATAGCCTGCAGGCTACCGACGGTGAACTCGGGAAGGTCAAAGATGTCTTCTTCGACGACGAAAAATGGACCATACGCTATCTTGTCGTAGAGACCGGAAGCTGGCTCAATAGCCGCCGCGTGCTGATCTCGCCCTATTCCATCGCGGGCATCGACGAAGTCGACGAAGCGATCTCAGTACGCCTCACGCAGGAACAGGTCAAGGATAGCCCCGACATCGACACGCATCAGCCCGTATCGCGCCAGATGGAAGGGAATCTCTCGCGCTACTACGGTCTAGGCAACTACTGGCTCGGCCCGGAACTGTGGGGCACCGGCGCTTACCCGATCGTGGCGTCGCCGGATGTACCCGGCGGTGGCCATATCCCAGATCGTGCCGAGGAGCTGTTGCAGCAGGCATCAGATAACCCGGAAGACTATCATCTGCGGAGCGCCGATAACGTGAAGGGCCACCATATACAGGGCACCGACGAGGAAATCGGCCATGTCGAAGACTTCGTGTTTGATGATGAGAGTTGGGCGATGCGTTACTTCATCGTCGATACACGTAACTGGTGGCCGGGTGGCCGTAAAGTGCTGTTGGCCACGCACTGGATCGACCGCCTCGATTGGGCGTCATCACTGGTTTACGTGAAGCTCACCCAGGATCAGATTCGGAACAGCCCCGAACATGATCCTGATCAGCCTCTTACACGCGACACCGAGGCCACGCTGCATGGCCACTACGGTATGCGTCGTTACTGGGAATAAGCTTCGGCCGGCTTTCTGACCCACCCCGCCTCGAGCTGCTTGCGTAACGCATAGGCTCGGGTGCGGGTATCGATCTCGACATCGTCCCACGTCACAATGGCGTCGGCCGCAACCGGCCGCTTTAACCGCACGTCGTGCGCCAGACCCAGCGGCACCGCGCCCAGGCTTAATGAGCGCTCCACAGGCAGCAGCTTGCCCCAAACCGTATACCCGCCCTCGCCGTCCAGCACCTCGCCCGGTTTGAGGGCCCGCTTGGTGGTCGCCACCACGTCGGCCACCCATTCTGACGGCGTACCCGTCGCCTCGCCTCGTAACGCGACAGAGGCTACCGAGAAGCCCACCTCGAGCCCGATGAGGTGCCAACGCTTGTACAGCGTGAAGTAACGGCCGCTCGGGTCGGTGTGGGCGTTGTACTCCTCAAAGCAATTACGGATATACGCCGAATCGCCTTCCACCGTGACCCAGACTCCCATACGGATATCGTAGGGAATGGCGCGACCATCGGGTTCCAGGCACGACACTACTTCCACCATGCCCTTATGTTCCAGCACACCGCCTTCCGATACGGGTCGAGTTACATACGGAATATCGGCAATGCTGGCAGGCGGGTAGCGCAAGCCGTCTTGGGGCACGGCCAGGCCCGTGGCATTGGCCACAGCCGCACTTTCGATCGACGGTTTTGAGCCGTCGAGGAAACTGTTGAACATTTTCGGGTTCAGCCCCCCGCGTTCGGCCTGTTCCGGCGAGAGGCCGTAGTAGCCCCACACCGTTTCCGGTGTTGAGGTTTTAAAGTGCGGTAGCCACTTGTGGCCGCGCCCGGCCGCCACCACCGGAAAACCGCAGGTGCGCGCCCAGTCGACGAGATCGCAGATGAGTGCCGGCTGATCACCAAAAGCCAGCGAGTAGACCACCCCCGCCTCGTCGGCGCGTCGGGCCAACAACGGCCCGCAGAACGCGTCGGCCTCGACGGTGACGTTCACCACGTGCTTTCCGTGGGTGAATGCCAGCAAGCAGTGATCGACGGCTGCGATGGGGTGCCCGGTGCATTCCACGACGACGTCAATACGCTCGTCGCGCAGCATGGCTTGCCAGTCTTCGGTGACCCAGGTGGTGCCGTTCGCGATAGCTTCGTCGAGATTGCGGGCCCCGGCTCGCTCCGGGCTCCAACCTACGCGCTGAAGATTTTGCCTCGCGGCATCAGGCGCAAGGTCGGCCACCACAGCCAGATGCACCCCCGGTGTACGGGGAATCTGCGCCATATACATTGAACCAAATTTGCCTGCACCGATAAGGCCCACGCGCACGGGGCGCCCGGCTGCTTCGCGGGCGCGCAACTTAGCATACAAACTCATGGGAAATGCTCCTTGATGGCTCAGCCGTCTTCGCGGCAGTTCACAGTAATGAATCGGGCGGCGCACGGGCCGCCACGCAAGCTAAAGGATCTCGTTCACCGTTTCAGACGGGCGACACAAGCGCGTGCCCTTTTCGGTTACGACAATCGGCCGATTCATCAATATGGGATTCGCCGCCATGGCATCGAGAAGCGCATCGTCACCCACTGAAGGGTCATCGAGCCCCAGCTCGGTGAACAGCGCCTCTTTACTACGAACGGCGTCGCGTACGCTAATGCCGGCGTCGGCTATGAGCCGGGCCAGCTGATCGCGGTTCAACGGCGTTTTCAAATACTCGACCACCTCGACCTGGTGGCCATGATCTTGAAGGGCCTGCAGCACGTTCCGTGATGTGCCGCAGCGGGGATTGTGATAGATAACTGCCATGCCGTTCCTGCTCTTGATTCCAAAGAAAATCCATATTATCAGAGCCTCGGCGCAGCCACCGCCGCACAATGGTAAATTAGGACGATAGATACGTATCGGTAGCCATGGACACCTTTTATTCCTTTAGCGCCCTGACGATTGACGGCCGTGAACTTCGAATGTCGGAGTTCGAGGGCCAAGTGCTGCTCGTCGTCAATGTCGCGTCGGAATGCGGCTTCACACCGCAATATGCGGGGCTGGAAACCTTGTATCGCGATTACCACGACCAGGGCTTCTCGGTTCTGGCGTTTCCGTGCAACCAGTTCGGCGCACAGGAACCGGGCGACTCGCAAGCAATTTCCGAATTCTGTGCCTCGCGCTATGGCATCACGTTTCCCTTGTTCCAGAAGATCGAGGTCAACGGCCCTTCGGCTCACCCTATCTATGCCTGGCTCAAGAGTCAGAAAGCCGGCATTCTGGGCAGCGAAAGCATCAAGTGGAACTTCAGCAAGTTTCTCATCGACCGGCAAGGCCGTGTGATACAGCGCCTGGGCCCCACCGCCAAGCCCGAAAGCCTGCGCAAGGAAATTGAGCGCGCGTTGGCTTCTTCGTAAATATCCTACCCTAGCCATGCGTCCATCTTTCATGAACGGCACAACCCGATTTTGCATGACCCTCGCCATGAGTGCCGCCGTCTTGGCGGGTTGCGCAAGCTCGCCCTCAGGCAACATCACACTGATTCCCGACGCCACCGACCAGATCAGCAGCCAGGACGGCCTCTTCGCACAACAGGTGAAGTGGAAACGCAGCAAGCCGGGATGCGAGGGCGAATGCCCCACCCTGGAAGTCGACACGTTGGTGTTCGCCGGCAACACGAAGCTCACCCGCCTTGTCGATCACGCGCTGGCGCTCATGACAGGCCTGAACGACGACCAGGCACCGCGCCACGAGAGCATCGAAGCGTTTCAAAGCTACTACTGGCAGGTTGCCGGCCCACGAGACAGCGTGGTGCTGGCTTCGAAGCTGCGCTACCGCAGCAAGTACATCACGGTGATCGAGCTCGACAGCTGGCAGTATTTCACCGGTGCGGCGCACGGTGTGGGCGCGACACAGTTTCTGAACTGGGATAACGCCCGTGAAGCAGTGATTCCGCTCGACTATGTACTGGCACCAAGCGGGCGGGCTCGCTATGAAGCCGCATTAAAGAACGCCCACGCCCGCTGGATGCAGGAACAACCCGACTACCAGCACGACCCACAAACATGGAATCGACTCTGGCCCTTTCAGCCGAGCGACAACTTCGCCTTCACCGATCAAGGCGTTGTGGTGAAGTACGACACCTATCAACTTGCCCCCTACTCCTACGGGCAACCGGAGCTGCTGATTCCGTACAGCGACCTTGAGGGCGTGCTGAAAGTGGACTATATACCGCTGAAAAGCGGCTGAGGGTCGGGCCCGGGCACATCGGGGCCTTACGGCCCGACGCGCCCTGCTTCGTTGCTATTCGCCCTTGAACACCGCGGGCCGTTTCTCGATAAAGGCGTTCACCGCCTCATCGTGATCTTTCGTGTGATGCGCCAGCGCTTGATAGGCAGCCGCCAGTTCGAGCGACGACGCCAGCGTGGAGCGTTCGCTTTCGCGCAACAGGCGTTTTGTGAGCCGCAAGCTGCGCGGCGGATGCGCCGCAATCTTGTGAGCCAGCGCCTGCGCTTCATCGAGCAGCGTATCGTGCGGCACGACACGGCTCACCAGGCCGATTTCCAGCGCACGCGCCGCATCGATGGTATCGCCTGTGAGCATCATCTCGAGCGCCTTGGGCCCGCCTACGGTGCGTGACAACAGCCATGCGCCGCCGTCGGCCGGCACAATGCCCAGCTTGATGAAACTTGCCGCCATTTTGGCTTGGTCGGAAGCGATACGAATATCGCACATGCACGCCATGTCGAGCCCGGCGCCAATGGCGTGGCCGTTAATGGCGGCAATGGTGGGAATCGTAAGGTTCCACAAGGCCAGGGGTATCTGCTGGATGCCTGAGCGGTAACTATCGCACACGTCGAGCGGCGAACCGGCGGAAAAGCTCTTCTTGTCGCGCATGTGCTTGACGTTGCCACCCGAAGAGAAGGCCGATCCGGCACCCGTTAGTACCACCGCGCTCACACGCGCATCGGCCTCAAGGCCGCGGCACATCTCCACGAATTCGAGCATTTCCTCGGTTTCGGACAATGCATTGCGCTTCTCGGGGCGGTTCATCGTAAGGGTGACGACCCCTTCGTTGAAATCGTACAAAAGAAAATCACTCACGATATGTCCTTGTTTAATCAATAAGCCCGAGATCAAGCGTGCCACGGGTTAATGTGGGCCACCATTCGTCGGGGCCGGCAGCGATGGCCGCGCGCCCCAAACGTTCCGCCCACCAGGCATGATTGCCGAACTCGCTACGCCAGGCCCACAGCCGGCGGCTCGAATAATGAAGGGTATGCTCGTAGGTAAAGCCGATGGCGCCATGTACGGCATGCGCCAGTGAGGCCACTTTACCCGCAGCCATGCCGGTTCGCGTCTTTGCTGAAGCAATAGCCAATTCCGGCGCACCGCCGTCTGCGACAGAGAAGGCGTAGCTGGCGGCCGAAGCCATAGCGGCGGCTTCACACGCAATCACGGCGATATGTTGCTGAATGATCTGAAACGCCGAAAGACGTTTTCCGAACTGCACACGCTCGTCGGCATATTGAACCGACTGCTCCAGCAACCGTTCTGCGGCGCCGGCCATTTGCGCGCTGCGTAACATGGCGCCGAAGTAGGTCACCGGAGATGCCGTGACGTTATCGACACGCGTCAGAGGAACGGAGCCGCCACTGAACGTGATCGTGCAGCGCGGTTCGCGCGCAATGTTGAGCTGCTGCGCCACGGTGACATCGCTCGCCGGCACGACACCCACATGCGGCACACCCTGGAGTACGGCGCACACCACAATATGTTCGGCTTGCGCAGCCCAAGGCACATCTGCCACGGAGCCTAGCAGTGCTGGAGCCGTACCGCCGGAAGCCGACGACACATTCGCATCGGTAAGCTGTGCGACTGTCATGCGGCCTTGCGGCACCGGCAGCCCGGCCTTGGCCAACAACCAGCCGGCCAAAAGGGTTTCCGGCAGCGGTAAAGGCAAGGCGTACTTCCCGGCCAGCTGCACCAGGGGATACACCGTGGCCCAGTCGAGCCCGGAACCGCCGGATTCTTCCGGCACGAGCGCGGTATCGAATCCTTGCTCGCTGATCAATTTCCAAAGGTCGTCAAGCGTGTCGCCGCGTTCGGCGCTTGCGATTCGTTCCGGCGTGATCTGGTCAACGAACAGGCGCCCGGCCGTATCCGCCAACATGGTCTGCATTTCGTTCATCATGATCCTAGCCCCACTCCCCTGGCGATAATTCCACGCAAGATCTCGCGGGTTCCCCCACGTAAAGAGAACGACGGCGTCACCTGGGTGATATAGGCCAGCACGCGGGCATAGTCTGATCCGCCGTCCACACTGGGCAGTTCATCGAAGAGCTCATGCGCGAGTTCGGGCAGACGCTGCTCCAGCAGCGTACCGAGGTCTTTTACGACGGCGGCTTCCACGTTCGGGTTCTGACCGGCTTCGAGCTGCCCTGCGATAGACATCGACATTTGCCTGAGCACGACCATTTCGGCGAGCAGGCCTCCTAGCGCCACCGAAGTACGCTCGCTTGCCCGCGTTGCCGCAACCCGCAGAAGTTCCGTCATCAACGCGGCACTACTCAGGTAGCGTTCCGGGCCGCTGCGCTCAAGCGCCAGCTCGGCCAGCACCTGTTTCCAGCCGTCGCCTTCGGCGCCGATAAGGCTGTCATCGGGCAGGAAGACATCCTGGAAGACGACCTCATTGAAATGCGACTCCCCCGCCAGATCATGAATCGGCCGAACCGTCACGCCTGGGGAATGCAAGTCTACGATGAACTGTGAAAGCCCTTTGTGCTTCTTCTCATGGTCGCTGGTGCGTACCAGCGTAATCATCCACTGGCACCGGTGAGCGTTGGTGGTCCAGAGCTTGGTTCCGTTCAGCACCCACCCGCCGTCGACCTTCACGGCGCGGGTGCGTGCGGCCGCCAGGTCGGAACCGGAGTCGGGCTCGCTCATACCAATACAGAAAAAGGCTTCGCCCCGGCAGATGGCCGGCAAGTGGCGCTGCTTCTGCTCTTCCGAGCCATAACGCAAGATGAGCGGGCCGCTTTGCCGATCGGCCGTCCAGTGCGCCAGTACAGGGGCGCCAAAGGCCAATAGCTCTTCCACCAATACATAGCGCGAAAAGGCGTCTTTGCCTTGGCCACCGTACTGGCTCGGCCAAGTCATGCCGATCCAACCCTTGCCGGCCAGCGCGCGGGTGAAGTCGGCATCAAACCCCATCCACGACTCCATGCGTCGGGTGGGTGGGTAATCTCCAAGCGTTTCTTTAAGGAATGTTCTGACCTCTTGCCGCAGCGCCTCGGCGTGCTCGGGCAAGGTGGTCGTTGCGTACTGTGCAGATAGCATCAGATGACCCCCGCTGTACGCAATGTAGTGAGCCGCTCATCATCGGCGCCCAGCAGGTCCGACAACACTTGCTCGGTATGCTCGCCGAGCAAAGGCGGCGGTGTACCGTACTTGATCGGGTTGTTCCGATACTGAATGGGATTGCCGACCAACGGCACACGGCTGGCCGAAGGATGATCGATGTTGATTTCCAGCCCGCGATGCTTCACTTGTGCTTCGTCGAACGCCTGCTCGAGGTTGTTAATGGGCCCGCAAGGCACGCCCAGCGGCCCTAACGTGTCGCACCATTCAACGGTGCTGCGTGTCGTCAGCACAGGCGCAAGCACCTCGATCAACGCATCACGGTTGCGCACGCGCCCGGCGTTCGTCGCGAAGCGGTCGTCTCGGCTGATCGCGGGTATTCCGGCGACATCGCAGAATTTGCTGAACTGGCCGTCATTGCCGATGGCAAGAATCACGTGCCCGTCAGACGTTCTGAACGACTGATACGGCACCACATTGGGGTGAGCATTGCCATACCGCTTGGGCACTTCGCGCGAAATTAGATAGTTCTGCGCCTGGTTCGACAGCATCGCAATCTGGCAGTCGAGCAACGCCATATCGATGTACTCACCCGTGCCGCTTCGGTCGCGCCGCATCAGGGCAGCCAGAATGGCCACGCTGGCATACATACCCGTCATCAAGTCGGCCACTGGCACACCGACCTTCTTTGGGCCGCCGCCTTCCACATGATCGGGTTCACCCGTAATGCTCATGAGGCCGCCCAGGCCCTGAATCATGAAGTCGTAGCCGGCCACCGATTTCATGGGCCCGCTTTGGCCGAAGCCCGTGATGGAGCAATACACAATATCGGGTTTCACCGCCTTGATGTCGTCATAACTCAAGCCATAGCGTTGAAGGTCGCCTGTCTTGTAGTTTTCGATGATGACATCCGACTGGGCCGCCAATTCCTTGATGATCTGCTGGCCTTCGGCGCTGGATATATCCACCGTCAAAGACTTCTTGCCACGATTGGCACACAGAAAGTATGCCGTTTCAGTGGTGTCGCGGCCATCAGCATCTTTAAGAAAAGGCGGCCCCCAGGCCCGCGTGTCATCGCCTCTTCCGGGCCGCTCGATTTTTATGACTTCGGCGCCCAGATCTGCCAGCAGCTGGCCCGCCCAGGGGCCGGCCAGGATGCGCGACAGATCGAGTACCCGTATATGAGACAACGGACCTTCCATTACTTGACTCCAAAAACTCTGGCTTTACTGCTTCATGGTCTTGGCGAGTTCCGCGTAGACCTCGCGCTCGTCGGCGATTCGCTTTTCCCACTCGTCGCCCGGCAGATAAGCCAGGAACGGTGCGTCGGCATTGGCCACCTTGATATATTCCGGGTCTTCCATCGCGGCCTTGATGGCGTTGCGCAGACGTTCCACGACTTCCGCGGGAGCGCCCTGAGGCATGGCAAAACCCCGTTCCGCAGTCATCTCTACCTTGATGCCCGACTCAAAGGTGGTAGGCAGGTTCGGAAGTGACTCGATGCGATCTCGTGTGAACTGAGCGATGAGTCGCATGGGGCGCGGTTCATTCTCGATGTTCTGAACTTCAGACGCCGCGACAAATCCAATATCGAGGTGACCCCCTCCCAACGCCAGGCGCTGTTCAGCCGTGCCCTTGTATGGAATTGCATTGAACTGGATGTTCGCCGCACGCTCGTACTGCATCATGGCTAGATGGCCGTTGGTGCCCGCGCCGTTATGCCCGGCCGAGATACTTTCGGGTGACTTGGTGAGTGCGTCGCTGACTTTCTCGAGTGTCTCGAACTGCGTGTTGTCCTTTTGAGTGACCATCACGGTCGGGTCGCTTACCACCCTGGCCAGTAGCTGTACTTTGGCCGGATCGTACTGAGCCTTGCGGTACATGGGCAGGAAGAAGTAGCCGGGCAGGTTCACGATACCGAGGGTATAGCCGTCGGGTCGGGCGGCCTGCACGTGTGCCACAGCGATTTCGCCCGAAGCGCCCGGCTTGTTGATCACGGCCAACGAGGCCTTGCCGCCTAGGTGCTTGGCGATGAACGGTGCGATGGTGCGCGCCATCATGTCGGTTGTACCGCCGGCGGCATACCCAACATAGACTTCGATCACGCGGTCATCGGGCCACGCGGCGTTGGCCGCCTGGCTCACGCCCAGCGCCATGGTAAGAACGGCAAGTTTGCCCAGTTTGAGGAAGCGTTTCATTATTCTCGTGTCTCCTTTGTAGACTTATTGTTCACATCAATTCAGTAAGCTTCGGCAGCCCCTTTTCGTTCATCCTGACGTTTTTGATAAACCCACGGGGTTTGATACCCCTGACGGCCCCAGTCGGGTGGAAGCTCGCAGGGCCGGGTGTCAAAACTGGCATACTGAGCCGCTTTGCCACGCACAATCTCGCCCTGGTACTGGCTTTTGATCGGGCTGGCTGTGTATGGAAATGAGTCGGCCGACGAATATACCGGTAGCAGAAGAATGCGCGGATCATCTGACAGGTTCTGCGACGAGCCGTGTATGGTGCGGCAGTTCAACAGTATGGTCGTGCCCGGGCCGCCGACGGGGCGGTCTACCAAGTCTTCCGTGATCCAGGCCGAGTCTTCCTCTGTGAGGCGAACGACAAACTCGCCATGCTCGTCGTACATCGAGTAAAGAGGGCCCTGATGTGAACCGGGAACAAACGACAGCGGGCCCTGATCGGGGCGGCAGCCGTGCAGGTACACGCCCACGGTAACCGGGCTGTAGTCGGTATGTGGCCAGGCAGGGATATCCTGATGCCATTTGAACCCACGACTGCTCTTACCCGACTTCACATTCAACTTGGCGTGATGGAACTTCACGTCGGGGCCGACCACATCGGCCACCAGATCCACGATCACGTCAGAACGCATGAAATCCCAGAACATCGGATGCTGGTCTTGCGGGCTGGTAACGCGGTGAAGGCGGGGGGTATCGGCGCTGTGGCCTTCGTCGAGCGTGAAGACGCCATCAGATTGGGCGACTGTACGACTGCGATCAATCAGGTCGTCAGATGCGCCCACGAGCTTGTTCAACCATTCCTGCGGAACATAGTTTGGCAGCACGAGGTAGCCGTCGCGGAAATACTTCAGGCGCTGTTCCTCAGTCAGAACATTGAGAGGATGGCGCATCACATCTTCTGGTTTCATCTCTGTCTCCGATATAGGGTCAGGCTCTTGAGCAGCCTGGCTGACTTATGGTGTCAAAGACAGAATAGGATGTTCCTATCGAACGCAAAAGCGATATTTTTTACGCTCGTCTGTGTCGGAAAAGGAATGTAATGCGGGAACTACGTCCAGAGCTCATTGGGAATCGAGAAGTCGATTCCGGGCACCAGGAGTTTGCGCATGGTGTGCACCATGGGGCGTGTGTCGTCTTTCAGCCAGATAAAGCTGTAGTTCAGGTCAGGTAGCGGCGGATCACTCTTCAATGCCACAAGCCGCCCGCTCTGAAACAGGGGTTCGACATACGCAGTAGGCAAAAAACTAATGCCCATGTTCGCGACGGTCAACCCCGTGATGGCTGTCAGGCTGTTGCACACGATGGTGCGCCTGACCTTCAGGTTATGCGTGGCAAGCCAGCCATTGAAGGCGGCCGCAAGCCCCGAATCGGGCGGATGGGTCAGCACATTCATGCCGCTGAAATCTTCAGCGGTAAGCGTGCGCTTCTTTATTTGGAGTCGGGGTGAGGCCACCCACGTGAACTGTACGCGAGCCACCGACTGTTCACCCAGCGACGCATTCAACGGCACGCCGGCAATCACGGCGAAATCGATCTCGCCCCTGAGCACCAGGCGTTCAAGCTCGCGGGTCAGGCAAATCTGGGGCTCGAGCACCAAATGTGGATGCCGGGCTCGGATCTTGTCAATGGCGTGCGGCAACCACGTGGAGGCGGACAGTTCGCTCAACCCGAAACGACAGACGCCGGTGAGTGGGCGCGTGTCATCGCCCTCCTTCAGGCTTTGCGGAATCGCTTCGGCCAGATCGAGCATGCTGCGAGCCTGAGGCAGAAGACTTTCACCGGTTTCGGTAAGCGAGGCCTTCTTGCGGCTGCGGTCGAACAATCGGCATTCCAGATACTGTTCAAGCTCCGCAATGCGTTTCGAGAGTGTCGATTGGGTAATGTGCAGGCGCTCGGCGGCAATGGCAAAGCTGCCAAGGGTCGCCGCCCAGTAAAAGGCCTCAATCTGTTTCAGAGTCATGGTACTGCCGCCTCGTCAGGAAGCGGCACGCCATCAGCGAGGCAAAGATGCCCGCAATATGCTGCCGCTATCCGAATCCGTTATGTATAACAAAGTTTCGTCTTGCGGATGGTACGCGCAGTTCGTGGTCATACGGCCCCGGCAGGTGCGAATACGGTATAGCGGCTCGCCGTAAGGGCTGAATATCCAGACGATGCCCAACCCCGGGTGACACACTGCCAGGTTGCCCGCCGCGTCCCTGGCCAGACCATCGGGCCCTACCCCGCCAGACAGATTGATGAATGCTCCGACTTTCGATACGGAGCCATCCAGCAGCAGCGGCAGCCGCCACACTTGGTTGGCTCGGGTCACGGCTACGAGCACGTGCTCTTGAGCCACATCGAGCACAATACCGTTCGGGCTGGGAATACGATCGAGCACGCAGTCGAGGCGCCCTTGCGCCGTAAGCCGATACACCCGCCCCGACGGATCCTGCAAACCCGACTGACCCTGGTCAGTGAAATAGATATCGCCGTTGTCGGCAATATGCAGGTCGTTCAGCCCACGGAAACGCTCCAGTACCGGTCGGTCGAAATGGACATCGACCTTACCGCTCGCGAGATCGAGGCGTACCAGGCCCAGCTTATGGTCGGTGATCAAGGCACTGCCGTCGGGCAAAATCTTCATGCCGTTGGGTTCACCGTCATACTCCGCAACCAGATCGAAGCGCCCTTCTGGCGTGATCTTGAACACTCTGCCAAAAGGAATGTCGGTGACGTAGAGATTGCCCGCCGAATCAAAACATGGGCCTTCCAGGAAACTGTGCGTTTTCAGGCCGCGACGTTGCCCGATCAGCCACTCGGCGGTGACGTCTTTCTTTCGAAATACGTCGGGCAGCTCGGCAAACACCTCACACGATAGCTCAATGGGGGAATCCAACATCCGGTGTTCTCCTTATCGTCACATCTTGCCCGGTATCCATAAGGCCAGAGCCGGAAAGGCAATCAGTAGCGCCACGAGCAGATACAGCAAGCCGCAGAACGGTAGTGATCCCTTGATGATGTTCATCAGGCTGGCCCGCGAAATACTGCGTACGACAAACAGGTTCAGCCCTGCAGGCGGGGTGATTTGGCCAAGCTCGATGAGCACGACCACGAATACGCCGAACCAAAGCAGGTCGACCCCATAGGTCATCAAGATCGGAGCCAGCACCGGTATGGTGATGACCATCATGCCTATGCTGTCCATGAGCATGCCAAGCACCGTGTACATCACCACAATGACGAGCAGGAGTTCCAGAGTCGACAAGTTCCAAGACTCCAGTACCTCTACCAACTCATCGGTCAAACCCACCATGCCGACTGCATACGAGAAAAGATAGGCGGCATAGACGATGAACAGAATCGTCGCGCTGACATGCACTGTCTTCGACAGCGCGAGGCGGAAGCGCTGCCAATCAAGCGTTCCCCAGATCTTCGCAATGATGCATGCCAGGCATGCTCCCACTGCAGCGGCTTCAGTCGGCGTTGCAAACCCCAGATACAGCGACCCCATAACCAACAGAATGAGGCCCAGAAACGGTAAAAGATCGGCGGTGATCTGGCCAACCGGAAACCGTTCACCGACATGAGTTTCGCCCTTGGGCGCAAGCGAAGGCTGCAGCAGACACCGAACGGCCACGTAGATCATGAAGATCGCAACCAGCAGCAAACCAGGCAGCACGCCCGCCATGAACAGCTTCGAGATCGACGTATCGGTGAACATGCCGTAAATAATGAAGGCGATGCTCGGCGGGATCAGAATCCCCAGCGTGCCGCCGGCCACCAAGGTTCCGGTCGCCAGCTGCTCGTCGTAATTGCGTTGTTCAAGTTGGGGCAATGCGATCGAGCCAATGGCCGCTGCGGTGGCCACGGATGAGCCGCTGATGGCCGAAAACACTGCACAGCCGGCCACATTCGTTTGAAGCAGCCCGCCTGGCAGAAATCGAACCAAGTGCGTCAGGCCGCGATACACCCGTTGGCTCAGACCGCTGACCAGCATGAATTCAGCCATCAACACAAACAACGGAATCGCCGTGAGCACGAAACTATAGGTGCTGCCCCAAGACACAAGCCCTAGCCCGTTAAAGCCCGCGACCCCGCTAGCAATGAAAATATAGAGAACGGCCGCAATGGCAATGGCAAAGGGTATCCACATTCCCCCCATCAACAGCACGAGGAAGATGAGCGACACCAGGCCCATCTGTGCGACTTCACTCATCACCTTCTCCCGCAACCAGCAACTTCACGCCACGAGCAATCTGCACCATCAGTACGATCATGACGCTTGTCATTCCCAACACCATGACGAGTTGCGGAAGATACTGAGGCGTGGCGAGCACCGTGGGCGCAAGAATGTTGCGGTCCCACGATTCCTTCACCAGACCGGCCAAATGCCAGTCGAGTAACGCAGCCACCGCGAGCGACATCAGGTTAAAAACCACCATCAGCCCAGCGGCGGCTCTTGCCGAGAGACGCCCGATCACGAACTCGACTCTGAACAGCGTGCCTTCCGCCAATGTCAGCGGCATGCCCAGGAACACCACGACAACCAGCAGATAACCGCCAATCTCTTCCGTGATGTGTAGCGAAAACCCTAGAAGGGATCGACACACCACTTCGGCGGCCACCAACAGGGCCATGATGACGACGCTGATCTCGAGCATCACCTGCTGAGCACCCAGATAACGTCGCAGGCTTTGCGGATAGGAATCGATCCCTTGCCCGTGGGGCGAGGAAGTATGCGTCATGACCGGCCGTCCTTCGTTCAGCGGTTAAGCGCCGCGCGCACTTTTGCCAAGGCTTCGACGGCCACGGGCCCACGCTGCTCGGCCCACTGATCCCAGTAAGGCGTCACAATGGCGATTGCTTCTTCGATGGCCTGTTCGTCGGGCAGCGTTACCACCATGCCATTCTGGCGGAAGCCTTCAGTGAGCTCGTCTTCTTCTCGCAGCAAGCGCTCGGTCGTGGTGGGCGCAAGCTCGGCAACCGTCTGCCTGATCTTTTCCTGCACGCCCGGATCCAGTGATTCGAACGCTTTCTTGTTAACGACGTAAAGCCCGTCGAAGTAGTTCACCGGAAGGCGGTAGTTGTACTTGAACATGTCTTGCCAGAGCTTTCCGCCGCCGGCACTGGCGGTCAGCGCACCATCAACCGCGCCAGATTGCAATGCTGGCGCCACTTCGGGTGTGCCCATGGTGACCGGAATGCCGTTATACCGCTGCACGATATCCGCTTGCTCCGGGGAGCTCACCCGAATCTTTTGCCCGGATACATCGGCGGGTTTCTCGATGGGCTTTGCAGAATAGAACGATTGGTGGGCGTACAGATAGCGGCCCAGCACAATGACCCCCTGCTCTTCGAACTCCTTATCCATATAAGGCGCAAGAACCTCGACCGCAGTTTCGTATTCTTCAGGCGTCTGCAGCAACATCGGCAAGCGCAGAATACCGGGTATGGTCACGTTGCCAAGGAAAAAACCGTCGTCGGCGAACTGAATGGTGCCGTTGCCCACCGCCTGCGTGATATTTGCCGCCTGAATCGGCAGCGAGCCGCCCAGCCGCACACGGAACTTCACTTCGCCTCCGCTGGCTTCTTCTACCGCTTCGAGAATTTTGCGGAAATTCTGTACGTTCGCCATGCTGTCGGACGGCCCATAGTTATAGGCGGTCCACGTGGCGGCGGATACGGGTGCAGTGATTCCTGCTGCCACCGTCATGACGGCAGCAACAATAGTTTTCTTCAACATGTCTGTCTCCTTGCGTTTAACCGCAAAACGCGCGCTATTTAGTGGTTCGTTATCGCGTGAGTTTTATGATAGGCGCAGCGACAGGCAGCAAAAAGTGATATTTTTGCAAAGGTTTTGTTGAAGAAAATGAATATGAACTCAGTCTTCGTTCTCGAATCGATCGAGATTGAAGTAGCGTGAGGTACCGCTTGAAGGCGACTCAGCGGCCGACTCAGCGGCCGGCTTAGCGGGCGCCTGGGCTGCCCTGCCCTCGCGTTCGGCTTGAGTGCGTGCGGCCATGGCATCGATGTCTTCGGCCAGACGGGTGTGATTGCGCTCGCGGGCCCAATCAGAAGCGGTGAGTTTCTGCAGGTTGATCGCGGTGGCGTCAGCGCCATGGTCTAACAACAGTTGCACCATGTCGCGATCGCCCGAATAGGCCGCCATCATAAGGGGGGTCGTGCCATCAGGCGCAGGGGCGTTCGCGAGGGCACCGTGCTTCAACAGCATGCGCGCCGTGTCAATTTTTGCTTTTGACGCCGCATAATGCAGCGGCGTCCAGCCCAGGCGATGAACCTGCGCGCCCCGTTTGATAAGCGCTTCCGCCCTCTCGGTTTCACCGAGCAAGGCCAGATACATCAATGCCGTCTCACCATGCTTGTTCTGCTGCTCGAGGTCGATTCGGCGATGCGCCAGCAAGGCATCGTAGGCGCCCCATGCGCCCGAACGGATTGCCAGCATCAGGCTAGGAAGCCCTTCCGCATCCGCTTCGTTCGGGTCGGTTCCCCGTGCCAGTTCCTGACGAACATTGGTGGCACGATCATTCACGATGTCGTTCCACCATGCATCGGGCGGTGTTGCCATGGCGGCGGTACACAATGCCAGTGCCGCGACACCGGTGAGGAGGCGGGTACGGGCGCGCGTCATTTTATTCAGAGCGGAAAGACGGGCGTTGGGAAGCTGAATCGTCATGATGGGCCTCATATAGACGCGGCCGACGCCGCCTTGCTGAACAACTTGAAGAAATTTTCGGTGCTGCGTGCTTCGACTTCAGCAACCGGAATGCCTCGCAGGTCGGCGATCTTTTCGGCCACATGCACGACCTTGGACGGGTCGTTGCGCTTGCCGCGATACGGCACGGGCGCCAGGTACGGCGCATCGGTCTCGATCAGCAAGCGATCAAGGGGAACGCGGCGCGCCACTTCTTGCAGCTCCACAGCGTTCTTGAAGGTGACGATACCCGAAAACGAAATATAGAAATTCAGTTCAATGGCGGCTTGAGCGACTTCCCACGACTCCGTGAAGCAGTGCATCACCCCACCGACGTCTTGTGCGCCCTCTTCGGCCATGATGCGCAACGTGTCTTGTGCAGCGGAACGAGTATGGATGATGAGGGGCAAACCGCACTGACGGCTTGCACGGATATGCACGCGGAAGCGCTCGCGCTGCCAGTCAAACGGTTCGCTGCCGCGGTAGTAGTCAAGCCCCGTTTCGCCGATGGCGACCACCTTTGGGTCGGCCGCCGCATTCACTAAATCTTCGACGGTAGGTTCTTCGGTATCGAGGTAATCGGGGTGAACGCCTACTGAGCAGAACAAGTGCTCATGAGGCGCAACCAGCTCGCGAATTCGTGCCCACTCCGGCTTGCTGACTGCGACAACCAGCGCATGGCCCACACGGTTGCGAGACATGTTTTCGAGAATCTGAGGCAGATCCTGCGCGAGTTCGGGGAAATCAAGGTGGCAATGCGAATCTACAAACATGGTTTTCCGTACATTAAGCGGTGCGGCGTACTCTAGCTGGACCACAGGCAAGCGCACAACGTTGCAAGGCGCTATGTATGAACAGCTTGGGGCTCAGCGGATGAGCCGCCACGGCACGTTGCTGTGCCAGCCATTTTACCGTTTCGGTCAGCGCAACCGGATCGGCGGTCGACACGATCTGCGTCATGCGCGCAGACTGCGAAGGAAAGTACCGCGGCGGTGCGCCCACTGCGGTGAGCGAGAGATCGATGAACGTCCGTTGCAGGGCGTCGATCCACTGTTCAGCCTGAACGCGTTCAATGGCGTCTGCGGCCGCTGCGACGGCAGAGGCACTGTGCTGGCCGGAACGGGCGAGGTCATTCAAAAACGTCTGCAGCCACGCCGGGCATGCCGTATCGCCTGATTGGGCGAGATCCCGTGCGCGCAATGGCGCGCCGCCAGCCGCGGCAAGCCAGTCTGCCGGTTGCTCCACCCCGTTTTCGCGCAGCCACGCCGTGCTGTCGTCATGTGGCGGTACAGGTAAAGGCAGTCGGCGACAGCGCGAAACGATGGTAGGTAACAGACGGTCGGGCGCGTCGGTGGTGAGCAAAAATACGCTGCGCGGCGGCGGCTCTTCTAGAACCTTGAGCAGCGCATTGGCGGTAATAACGTTCATGGTCTGGGCGGGGTAAATAACCGCGACACGCCAGCCGCCGCGATGCGAGGCGGTCGAGAGCCAGCCCGATAGTGCGCGCACCTGTTCAACGCGAATCTCGCGCGAAGGCGCCTTTTTGGCTTGCGCTTCCGTTTCCTCGGCCGCCTCGCCTTCCTGAACCGCCACGGCCTCGGGCCGGATACGTCGGAAGTCGGGGTGATTGCCGGCTGCCATCCACCGGCACGCATCGCAAGCGCCGCAAGCCAGCCCTTGGGCTGGCGCCTCGCACAACAGCGAAGCGGCCGCAGCCAGGGCGAAGTCGCGTTTACCAATGCCGGCCAAGCCGTGGATCAACCACGCATGCGCGAACCGCTGGCTTGCAGCCAACCATTCGTGTGCCATGGCACGTTGCCACGGAAGAAATCGAGCCACGTCGTGGGTCATGTCGTGCTTCGCCCGCTGCCGACGCGATTCGCGCTTAGCATGCGGCTGATAAGCGGGTCGACATAATCGATGGCTTCTTGTGTGACCGTGGCAATATCGCGATCAGCCTGCAGCACTTTGAAGCGATGAGGGTCTTGCTCGGCCTGCACCAGATACCCGTCGCGCGCCCGGTGCAGAAACGCCAGTTGCTCGGTTTCGAGGCGATCGAGCCCCTCGCCGCGCTGATGCACACGACGCAAGCCCACTGCCGGGTCGAGATCAAGAATAAGGTAGAGGTCGGGCCGGAAGCCGCCGAGGGCCAACGCGTTGATGGTCTCGACCAACGACAGGTCGATGCCGCGTGCGTGATGCTGAAAACTGATGGTGGCGGAGTCGAAGCGATCGCATAGCACGACCTGCCCCGCTTCGAGCGCCGGAACGATCTTCTCGCGTACGTGTTGAGCCCGCGCCGCACCAAACAACATAAGCTCGGTTAAATCCACCATTTCCGGCGTATCGGGGCTGAGCAAGACTTCCCGTATCCGTTCGCCGATGAGCGTGCCGCCCGGTTCGCGCGTAACCACGACATCGAGCCCCCGCTCCATGAGGTAATCGCGCAGATTGCGAATCAGCGTGGTTTTGCCTGCACCGTTGCTGCCATCACAGACCAGCATGAAGCCACGCGGCCCGTTGGGTCGGGTGTGCTCGCGAAGGAATGTCATCAGTTTCTGCCCAATATGTACTTGGCCACGGCGCGATTGTGTTCGCGCAGTGTCTTTGAGAATTGGCTACTGCCGTCGCCGCGCGCTACAAAATAGTAATACGTGTGGGTCTCGGGGTGCAGTGTGGCATGCAGGGCCGCTCGCCCCGGGCTGGCGATGGGCGTAGGCGGCAAGCCGCCCCGCGTATAGGTGTTCCATGGCGTATCGGTTTGCAGGTCGCGTTTGCGGATCCGGCCCTGATAATTGTCGCCCATCCCGTAGATCACGGTGGGATCAGTTTGCAGCAGCATGCCCCGACGCAGGCGATTCATAAAGACACCCGCAACCCGGTCGCGATCAGCCCCCAAGCCGGTTTCCTTCTCGACGATAGACGCAAGGATCAGCGCTTCATAAGGCGAATCGAGCGGCAGATCGGGTGCCCGCGACTCCCACGCTTTCTGCAGCAGCGCCTGCTGTGCACGATAGGCTTGCTGAAGCACATCGAAGTCGGTCGTGCCCGGAACGAAGACATACGTGTCGGGGAGGAACAGACCTTCAGGGCTCGGATAGCCTTCGGCCCCAAGACGCTTTAGAATTTCCTCGTCAGGCATGTCGGCAAGCGTTTGCCGCACATGGGGCGATTCGCGCAAGGCCTGGCGGATGCGCTGATAGGTCCAACCTTCCACCAATGTAAGGCGTGCCTGTACCATATCACCGCGAGCCATACGTTCGAGCAAGGTGCGCGGTGAGTCGCCGCGTCGCGCCTCGTAGGCACCGGCTTTGATCTGCGTCTCCATGCCGCTCAGGCGCGCCAGAGCCACCAGAGCGTCGGCGTTGACACGCACCCCGGCCTCATTCATGACTCGCGCAATGCCACGCACGCCGATACCCGGCTCAACGACATACTGAACGCGCTCGCCTTCGATGTCGACCGCGTGCTGTGTCCAGTACCAGGCGTACGCTGCCACACCCGCCGCCACAACGACGAGCGCTGCGAAAGTGAGCAGGACGAACGCTTTGAATTTTTTCATGTTTTCCTAGTTTAGCCGCCGGGCCGCTGCGTCGCGACAAAGCCCGTTATCATAAACGTACGACGTCACTCTGTGTTCAGGCACCCTTCTTCGCTTATGACTCAAACCACTGATTTTTTAGTACGACTGCACGATCTCGCCGTAGTTCGCATCGAAGGTGAAGACGCTGTCGACTTCCTTCACACTCAACTCAGCAATGACATCAGCGGCATGGGCGACAGCGATGCACGCCTCGCCGCCTATTGCAGCCCCAAGGGCCGCATGCTGGGTTCGATGGTGGTCTGGAACGAGACCGGCCACCCTGGCAGCCCGCTGCTCGCCCTGGTGAGAGCCGATATCCTGGAGCCCTTGCTCAAACGTCTGCGCATGTTCGTGCTGCGTGCCAAGGTCAAGTTCGAGCTCACCGAACTCGCGGTGTACGGCGCCACGTCGTCAGAGCATACGGAATCGGATTCCGTCTGGCGGGTTATGCGCCACGATAGCGCGACACGCGTTTCCGCGCCGCGCACACCCGATGGCCCGGCTCGTTGGTGGGTGGTCTGCGACGACCAAACGTCCGCTACCGCGCTGGCTTCGCAGTGGGGCCTGACTGAATATGAAGGCAGCGCTGTCTGGCACGCCCAGGATATCGAAGCCGGCTTGGGATGGGTTGAGCAGGCCAACGCCGAGCTTTTTATTCCACAGAGCCTTGGCTACGATCTTATTGGCGGCGTGAGCTTCACCAAGGGTTGCTACCCGGGCCAGGAAGTGGTGGCGCGTGCGCACTTTCGAGGTACTGTGAAACGCCGCGCGGTGCCCGGGTATTGCGAAGTGGCCGAGGGTGTCACGCTGGAAGCAGGCGCCGACATCTTTGATGCGCAACACCCCCGCTCGCCTGCCGGCCGCATCATCAACGCGGCGCGGGTCGACGCGCAAGGCAGCGTGCCCTCGGGCTGGTATGTGCTGATGGAAGTGACCTTATCTGATATCGGCCATGCCGATTTCCGCGCCGTATCGGCGGAAGGGCCGGCAATACGGCTCTTGGCCCTGCCCTATCCGCTTGAGTTCACAGACGACGATTCAGCCGACAAGGCTTGAAGCGCGAGAGCGCCCAAACCGATATCGGCTGAACAAGGCCTAGGTTATGTGCCGAGATCCTGAAGCGGGTGCTCATCGCCCAACGGCCACGGCGCCTCGAAGAACCGCTCCACCCATGCAGGTGTGGCGTCTTCCAGCGTGGCAGGGTTCCAGCGCGGCTGGCGGTCTTTGTCGATGAGCAAGGCTCGAATGCCTTCCTGAAGATCGCCTTGTACGCCACAGTGCAATGACGCTATGTATTCCTGACGGAAGACATCGGCCAACGACAGCAGGCGTGCACGCTCAAGCAGCGTGAAAGAAAGGCGAGCGGAACCCGGCGAACCGGCGGAAAAGGTGGCGGCGGCCTTTTGCAGCCATGGGTCGGAATGGTTTGCAAATGCCGTAATGGCCTGGCACACCGCGTGGAAATCGTGCCCGTCGCACGCGTTACGGATCTCACCGTAATGGCGCTCGAGTGGCCCAGGTTCCCGACCTGACAGCGCAAACCGGCCCAGTAACCGGTCGAGTTCCACCGCGTTCTGCTGTGAGTCGTCGTGCCAAGACACCGATTGCACGGCCGCCATGAAATCGGCCCAGCGTGTGGAATCGATGGCATGGTCGGCCAGGCCCAGGAACCGGCAATCAGAGGCGCCCAGTTGTGCGCCCGTGAACGCCAGAAAACGGCCGGTACCGCCGGGCAGACGCGACAGCATCCAGGTGCCGCCCACATCGGGGAACAGGCCGATCGTGATCTCGGGCATGGCGAACCGCGTGGTTTCGCTGACCACCCGATGGCTGGCGCCCATCATGAGACCCACACCACCACCCATCACGATGCCGTTGCCCCAGCACACCACCGGTTTGGGGTAGTCGTGAATCAGATAATCGAGGCGGTATTCGATATCGAAGAAGCGGCGCGTATAGGGATTGTCCCACGCGTGACCCGTTTCGTTGTTGAGGATGGAGTCGTAAATGCCGTGCAGATCACCGCCGGCACAGAACGCCTTTTCACCCGCGCCGGCCAGGATCACAAACGCGATCGAGGGATCGTTGGCCCACGCCACAAGCTTATCGTGCAGAACTTCGCACATGGGCAAAGAAAGGCCGTTCAGCGTGCGCGGACGGTTCAGTGTGGCGACCCCAACCTGCAGGTGCCCCGTGCTGACGACTTCGAACAGCACGACATCCTCATCATCCTTCATCATCTTATGTCGACTCCTTTATCGATGACCTGGCGCGCAATGATCACGCGCATGATTTCATTGGTGCCTTCCAGAATCTGGTGCACACGCGTATCGCGCACCAACCGCTCGAGCGGGTAATCTTTCAGGTAACCATAACCGCCATGAAGCTGTTGCGCGTCGAGGCAGACCTGGAAGCCCAGATCGGTGGCGAGGCGCTTGGCCATGGCGCAATATACGCTGGCCTGCGGGTTTCCTGTATCGAGCATGCTGGCCGCGAGGCGCACCATCTGGCGAGATGCCACGATATGCGTAAGCATGTCGGCGAGCTTGAACTGCAGGGCTTGAAACGTGGTGAGCGGTTGCGAGAACTGCTGGCGTTCCGCCATATAGCTGCGGGCGGCGTCGTAGGCACCTTGTGCGGCACCCACCGAACACGTGGCAATATTGATTCGGCCGCCATCGAGCCCCTTCATGGCGAAAACAAAGCCTTGGCCTTCTTCGCCCAACAGGTTTTCGGCGGGCACTTCGACATTCTCGAAGGTGATGGGCCGGGTCGACTGGCTGTTCCAGCCCATCTTTTCTTCTTTGCGGCCATACGTGATGCCCGGCGTGTCGGCCGGCACCACGAACGCCGAAACACCGCGGGGCCCGGCTTCACCTGTACGAGCCATGACCACCAGCAAGTCGGTATCGCCGCCACCCGATATAAAGGCTTTGGAACCGTTCAAGACATAGCCTGCACCGCGCCGCTCAGCGCGCGTTTGCAATGAGCCGGCATCGGAGCCGGCTGCAGGCTCTGTCAGGCAATACGATGCCAGCTTTTCACCTGTGGCGAGCGAGGGGCCCCACTGCTCGCGCACGGCTTCGGTGCCCCAGGTTCCCACCATCCAGGCCGCCATATTATGTATGGTGAGAAATGCCGTAGTTGACGGGTCGTAGGCCGCCATTTCTTCGAATACCAGCGTGGCGTCGAGCCGCGGCAGCCCCAGGCCTCCAATGGACTCGGGGGCGTACATGGCGCAAAAACCCAGCTCGCCCGCCCGGCGAAACGCTTCGCGCGGAAAGATTTCTTCGGCATCCCAACGCGCGGCGTTGGGCGCCAGTTCGCCCAGGGCGAATTCACGTGCTGCCTCGGCGAAGGCAAGCTGCTCGTCAGATAGACGAAAATCCATGATGCAGTCTCCTTTATTGTTCGCTCGCCGCTGCCATTGATATTACACGGGGCGCGGTCGTATCGTTGCGTGCACAACCTTAGCGTGGTGCGTTGGGCTCTGTTGTCATGTTCGCGACAATGTCACTGTTGCGGCGATGCCGGTGGCGCGCCCGCCTGCGCCGTGATTCCATGGGATCGTAAACGAGAGGCCGATACACCTCCACGCGATCGCCCGGCTGAAGAATATGTTGCGGTGAACGGCTGCGCCCAAACACACCGACTACCGGCGGTTCGGCTTGCATCTCGGGAAAATCTTGAATCAGGCCACTGGCCTCAATTGCCTGCCGAACCGTACTGCCGACTTCCAGCTCGACAGTACGGCGCCAGACTTCGTTAGGCCGAACATGGATCACTTCGATTTGCACGGCTTGCCTTACTCGCCATACACGGCTTGAGCCCGCTGAGTGAACGAATCAATAAAGCTGGTGGCGATTCTGTTGAAGATGGGGCCCACAACCGCTTCAAGAGCACGGCTGGAGAACGCATAACGCATGGTGTAGACCACCTTGCAGGCATCTTCGGCCAGCTCGATGAATTCCCAGGTGCCGGTTAGCTCCGAAAACGGCCCATCGACCAGATGAATGGTAATGAGGCTCGGATACTCGTGTTCATTACGCGTAGTGAAGGTTTGTTTAATGCCCGCGATGCTGATTGTCACTGACGCCTCCATGCCGTGCTCGTCGTGGCGGTGCACCTGGGTGCCTCCGCACCACGGCATGAATTCGGGGTAGCGCGCAACGTCGGCCACCAAATCGAACATCTGCCGGTTACTGTAGGGGACTAGGACTGAGCGCTGTACAGTGTGCATCGATACGGGTTCGGATAGAATGGAATGTTCTGATTTTACCGCCTG